>JBJHCI010000537.1:0-1512 GCA_050485925.1 Maricaulaceae bacterium | reverse complement strand
AGACAGGCTGCGCACCGGTCAGGTGCGCGTTGATGGCGGGCGGGTAAAGGGCAATCAGCGTCTTGAAGCCGGTCAGCAAATACGCGTGCCACCTCTGCCCGAGCCCGGCGCGAAGCCGCAAGGCCCGGTTATCACGGCAGAAGACAAGGCCTTCGCGCGTTCCATGGTGCTCTATGAGGACGATGAGCTGATCGCGCTGAACAAGCCGCCGGGCCTGCCCGTGCAGGGCGGCTCCAAGGTGACGCGCCATCTCGATGGGCTGCTGGATGCTTTCGGAACGGGTGAGAAGCGCCCGCGCCTCGTCCACCGGCTCGACAAGGATACGTCCGGCGTGATCGTCGTCGGCAAGAGCGCAGCGAGCGCCGCGCGGCTGGCCGCCCTCTTCAAGGGCCGCGATCTGGAAAAGACCTACTGGGCGATTGCGCTGGGCGTGCTGAACCCCCGCCATGGCGAAATCACCGGATACATGAAGAAGACGGCCTCGACGCAGGGCGACCGCGAACTGATGGTCGCTGCCCGTCATGGCGAGGAAGGCGCGCAATATGCGCTGACGCGCTATGCCACCGTCGACGAGGCGGCGCGCAGGGCCAGCTGGGTGATCTTGCGTCCGGAGACGGGCCGCACCCACCAGCTGCGCGTCCATCTGGCTGCCAGCGGCCATGCCATTCACGGCGATGGCAAGTACACCTGCGACATCCCTCCGCTTGGCGGCGTGTCGCAGAAGCTGCACCTGCATGCGAGGAAGCTCTCCATCCCGCGCGAGGGGAAGAAGCCGCTCGTGCTGGAAGCGCCTTTGCCAAAGCACATGGAAGCGACCTTCGAGGCGCTGGGCTTTGACAGGGAGATGGATGTGAAGCCGGTGGAGGCGCTGCTGTCGTGACGGATCTGAAACTCGCCGTGTTCGATGTTGATGGTACGCTCATCGATAGCCGTCAGGTCATCCACCGTGCCATGGAGCGCGCCTTCATCCGCGCCGGGCTCGGCTCCATCGGTTATGACCGGGTGCGCACGATTGTGGGGCTGGAGCTCTCCGAGGCGCTGGGGCGGCTTGCGCCTGAGGACTACACTCATGACCGGCTGATGATGCTGTGCGCGTATTACAAGGAAGCTTTTGTCGAACAGCGTGCCCAGCCGGGCTTTGAAGAACCGCTCTATGCCGGCGCGCGCGAGACGGTGGAGCGGTTGGCCGATGAAGGCTGGCTGCTGGGTGTGGCGACCGGCAAGGCGCGCCGCGGGCTCGATATCGTCTTCGGTCATCACGGCCTGCATCGCTATTTTCAGACGCTGCAGACAGTGGATCACGGTGTTGGCAAGCCGCACCCGCGCATGGTGCTGGACGCGATGGCAGAGACCGGTGCGCGACCTGAAGAGACGGTGGTGATTGGCGATACCAGTTTTGACATGGAAATGGCCCGCTCGGCGGGCACGCGTGCCCTGGGTGTAAGCTGGGGGTTTCACACTGCAGAGGGAATTGCCGCTGCCGGTGCCCATGAAATCCATGACAGTTATGAC
>JBJHCI010000536.1:0-1513 GCA_050485925.1 Maricaulaceae bacterium | reverse complement strand
AGCTGGGGCTCACCAACACCGTGTTCAGGAACGCGTCCGGGCTTCCCGATGCCGCGCAGGTGACGACGGCCCGCGACATGGCCGTGCTGTCGATGGCGCTGCGCCGACGCTTTCCGCACCATTACCACTATTTCGGCAGCCGCGATTTTGTTTTCGCCGGCCGCCAGATTCGCAGCCACAACGAACTCGTTGGCCGGGTGCCGGGCGTCGACGGGCTGAAAACGGGCTTCATCCGCGCGTCGGGTTACAATCTCGCCACCTCCGTCAGGCGCGGCGAGCGCAGCGTGGTGGCGGTTGTCATGGGCGGAGAATCGGCGGCCAGCCGCAACGAACACATGGCGCGGCTGATCGAGGAATTCCTGCCGTTGGCCTCGACCGGCCCGCAAGGCCAGGCGCGCAATCCGCTGGCGCTTCTGGCAAGGTAGCGTTCCCCGTCTTCGCGGCCCTGGGCGGCAGCCCGCGCATCGTGGCGGTGCCGCACCTGCGTTGCCGGTCTTCTCGTCTTCGGCCGATCTGGGCAGTTGATGCGTGCGAGCGCATCGGCTATGGAACCGGTTGGTGCCGAAGCTCGG
The DNA here is from genome assembly GCA_050485925.1 of Maricaulaceae bacterium. GTDB lineage: Bacteria > Pseudomonadota > Alphaproteobacteria > Caulobacterales > Maricaulaceae > Glycocaulis. The sequence goes on along the minus strand of JBJHCI010000536.1, from coordinate 941 downwards.
CACCGCGCGCTGCACCCGTAGCTCAGCTGGATAGAGCGCTGCCCTCCGAAGGCAGAGGTCACAGGTTCGAATCCTGTCGGGTGCGCCAAATTCCGCTGATTACCCTCCACAAAACGCTATAGCCGCCGAGCGTGCGCCTTTGCATCTAGCAGAGGAGGACCCGCGCACAGAAAAGCGTAGAAACGGCGGCGTTTGGCGGCGGAAAAGTTCGAATCGCGCAGGGTCGAATGGTGAATTTCGGCACCACATGGGTTGTCGAGTGTTCCTATTCTGTTCTATGTAATGCCGCTCAGACCCTCTTCTCGACACCCATGATCGCTCCTTAAGTTATTTTCCATGGAACACCGCTTCACGCGCCAACAGATCTATGACCGCGTCTGGTCGAAGCCGATGTCCCACCTGGCTGCCGAACTCGGTACCACCACGGGCATTCTCAGCACATTCCTGCGACGTGCCGATATCCCGACTCCGTCGTCCGGGCACTGGATGCGGAAAGAGTTCGGGAAGCCCACCGAACAGCCCCCTCTACCGCCAACACCATCTGGATGTGTTGAGCCGCTAGTGCTGGATAGCGAGAAGAGGGGGGTTAGGCGCAAAGCTAGACATGTCATAGCGGATCCGGCGCCCGCTCTCGGTGTGGCACAGAAGACTCCAACGGCCGCGCCTGAGAATCCTGTCCAGGCCACACCAAAGCCACGTCCGACACAACCGACCACAATGACACGCGAGGAGCTCTATAGCGCGGTGTGGACGACGCCGATGTCGCGATTGGCTGAGAAATATGGGATCAGCGGCAATGGTCTCGCCAAGATTTGCGATCGGGAAGATATCCCGTATCCGCCACGCGGATATTGGGCGAAGCATGCCGTGGGCAAAGCCCCGAAACAGGCACCATTGCCGAAATCGAGCAGCGCACGCTCTATCACCTTTCGCCCCACACC
>JBJHCI010000535.1:0-1515 GCA_050485925.1 Maricaulaceae bacterium | reverse complement strand
CTGGAGGCGCTGCAGCCCGGCGTGCTGGTGGTCAATGACCCGGCAGAGGTGCGCAACGCCCCTGAAAAGCTGTTCGTCACGCGCTTTGAAGGGCTGATGCCGCCCACCCTCATTTCCTCCTCTCTCTCTGATATTCGCGCCTTCTTCGAGGCGCACGGGCGCGACATCGTGGTGAAGCCGCTCTTTGGCAATGGCGGGGCGGGCGTGTTCCGCATCCGGGATTCTGCCGAGAATCTCGCCTCGCTGCTGGAGCTGTTCGCGCAGGTCAGCCGCGAGCCGCTGATGGCGCAGGCCTTCGTGCCCGATGTGAGGAATGGCGACAAGCGCGTGATCCTCGTGGACGGCGAGCCTGCGGGCGCGATCAACCGCGTACCGGCCGAGGGCGAGGTGCGCGCCAACATGCATGTCGGCGGCAAGGCGGTGAAATCCGATCTCTCGGCGCGTGATCTGGAAATCTGCCGCATCATCGGCCCGGAATTGAAGGCGCGCGGCCTCGTCTTTGTCGGCATTGACGTGATCGGGGATTATCTGACCGAGATCAATGTCACCTCGCCCACCGGCGTGCAGGAGCTGCGCCGCTTTTCCGGCATCGATGTCAGCAAGATGCTGATCGACTGGGTGGAGGCAAAGCGGGGCGGCAAAGCGTCGTGATCGATCCCCTGCACCTGAAAATGCAATGGGCGCTCTCCTATCCGTTCACGCGGCCGGAGGGCGATTTTCTGTTTGTGGATGGCCGCACGCTGGATATCCGGTCCACCAGAGGCCCGATCAGCGGCTGGCAGGTGGCGGACGGCGGCCATATCCGTTCCCTCGCCGACGTGGTGGGGGCGGAGAGGGCAAGGCGCCTCGATGAAGGCGCGTATCATCCGGTGGTGGCGGTCGGCTCCAACGCCGCGCCCGTGCAGCTTCAAAGGAAGTTCGCAAGATATATCGACGATGTGGTGATCCCGGTCATCGCGGTCCGCCTGCCCGGCCATGTCATCGCCTGGGCCAACCGCATCGCGGTCTATGGCTCGGTGCCGGCCACCCTCGCCGAAGAGCCGGGCGCTAGCGTCTCGGCCTGGGCGACGCTGCTCTCTCCGCGCGACTATGCGCTGATGAACGCGACCGAAGATCTGGGCGTCGTTTATGAGGCCGTGCCGGTGGCCGTGGAGGGTGCGCCGGAGGTAGTCCATGGACCGTTCGAGGCCTATCGCTGCCTGACCGGGCATTTCAATGTGCGCGTCAGCGCGTTTAGCGCGGTGAACTCGAACCTCCCCCAAGGCAATCAATGGACCGCGCAGGAGCTGGCGATATCGCGGCTTGGCCTTGAAATGCCGGTGGACCGGTTTGTCGCCGAGACGGTCAGCGATGCGGGGCTTGCGGCGCGGAGGGATCGGGAGCTGAGTGGCTCCTGAGTTGTCATGGCCCGGCTTCCACTCCTTCCAATCGTCATTCCAGAAGCCCGAAGGGCTATCTGGAACCCAGCCTGTCTAAAATCACTGGGTTCCGGGTCTCCCCCGGATCAAGTCCGGG
>JBJHCI010000534.1:0-1515 GCA_050485925.1 Maricaulaceae bacterium | reverse complement strand
GGCCCACCAGTGCCACAGCCAGAAGCGGCAGGAATTTCAGGATGGTCAGCACACCCATCGCTCGCATGGCCGGTTTTGCGCCTGCGATATTGATGCCCGCCAGCACGGCGATGATGGCCACGATGACCAGAATACGCAGCGGACCACCTTCGAGCGCGGGCACGAAGAAGGCGATGGACGCCACCATCAGGTTCACATTGGCGGCAAAGGCCGTGATGCGCGTGGCGTAGACGGCAAGTCCGGTCTCGAAACCGGCAAACTTTCCAAAGGCGGTACGCACATAGAGCACCGGCCCGCCGGTGGAGGTAAAGCGGCTGGCCAGCTCGGCATAGCAGGCAACGATAAGACCCAGCAGGACGGCGCAGACCACATAGACCAGCGGACTCCACACACCCATCAGGGCGGCAGCGCCGCCGGGCACGGCGAATATCCCCGCCCCGATCATGCCATTAACGGCCAGAAGCCAGATGCCCCAAGCCGTGATCTGCCGCGACAGCTTTTCCTCGCCCGCCATGTCTCCCCCTTGATTTGGTCAGGGGGGAGACTGGGCCGATACGGGGGCTGGCCGCAAGGCTTTAGGCCTGACTAGTCCTCATCACCGTCATCGTCAGAACGGTTCAGGAAGAGGACTAGCGCCAGCCCGGCAAGGGCAGCTCCGGCCACACCGGTACGCTTCAGCAGCGGCAGGGCCGTGATCATGGCAGCCTGCATCAGGCGTTGTTCTTCGCGCCGTGCGGCCAGCTTCCTGCGCTCGTGGATGCGTTGCTCCACGATCAGCGCGATCAGGGTGGAAATGGCTGCAAACAGGAACACCCCGCCCGTAGCCGCCAACGCCCCGCGCGTGCCCAGCCAGTCGGCAAGGAACAGCACACTCAGAATGCAGGCAAACACCAGCGCACCGATCGCAAATACGGCCAGCAGGCCATAGAGCAGCGCCCTTGCCTTCATATGCGCGCTAACGAGCGAGACCCGCCCGCCCGCCAGCGCGCCGAAATAGCGGAAAGTGGAAAGCATGATCTAGCGGCGCAGGATGAAGCCCAGCGCCACACCGGCGGCGGCCGCGAGACCCAACGCCTTCCACGGGCTCTCGCGCGTTTCCTTCACGACCTTGCCTTCAAGCCCGCTCCAGTAATCGGCAACCTCATCGACAAGCTGCTCGCTGGCTTCCTTGCCATGGCGCACGGTGGATTTCGCGGCCGTCCTGGCCTCGTGAGCACTGACCTTGCCGACCCGGCCCATTTGCTCGACCAGCTCCCTGAATTCACGCCGCAGCTCCTTCAGCTCGGCAGACAGGGCAGCCGTATCGGTCTCGTCCTGTACGGCATCCTTGGCGTCCTTGACAGCTTTTGCGGCTCGCGAAGTGCTCATGGTCAGCTCTCCTTTCGGGTTATGGCAGGACGGCGCTGAGCCCGGCAGGCGGGGCGCGCCGTGACCGGCGGGACGCCCGGCGGCCTTGCCATGAGGGGAATGCGGCAAAGCCCTTTGACGCGGCGGGCGCGCGGTCTAGAACTTAAC
>JBJHCI010000533.1:0-1520 GCA_050485925.1 Maricaulaceae bacterium | reverse complement strand
CCTCCGGTCCTTCGGACCACCTCCCCCGTGAACGGGGGAGGAAAACGGGAGGTCAGCCAGCCAATCCTATTCCCCCGCCAGGCGCCGCTCGATACGTTCCAGGGCGATACGGGTGTGGACCGAGTGCTCCTCCAGCCTCGCAAGGCGCTCGGAGACAGGCGCAGCGGCTTCCGCGCGCGCTTCAAGATGGCGGATGCGCTCGCCGGTCGCCCCGGCCCAGATCAGCCCGCCAGCGGTCTGCAGCGCGATGGTGACAATCACGCCGAGTGTGACCTGGCGGTCGATCCGCCAGTTGAAGGGACGTTGCTCACTCATCATCCTCTCCTTCCGCTTGTTCTTTGAGGCCCACCATGCGGCGCTGCTCGGCGCGGCTCAGAAAATCCGCCTCGCCAATGCGCTTCCAGCGCGTCAGGCGCTCCTCGGAAAGTGCGGGCAGCGCATCCTCATCCGGCGCAATGGCAAAGCCTTCGCCCAGCCACGGCTCCAGCCAGTTCTGCAGGGACATCGCGGTCTTCCTCGCCAGCGGCAGCACGGTCTGGCGATAGAAGGCGAGATTGGCCTCGCGATAATTGGCGTAGGTATTGTCACCGGGCAGGCCCAGCATCATGGGCGGCACCCCGAAGGCGAGCGCGATCTCGCGCGCGGCTTCCCGCCGGGCGGCGATGAAGTCCATCTCGGCGGGCGAATGGCCCATGGGTTTCCACTCCAGCCCGCCTTCCAGCAGGAGGGGGCGGCCTGCATTGGCCGGGCCGGAGTGGAGGCTTTCGAGCTCCGTTTTCAGGCGCTCATATTGCTGATCGGTCAGGCGCGCTTCGCCGCCATCGCGGCTCGTTACCACCAGCGCGCCGGAGGGCCGGGCGGCATTGTCCAACAGCGCTTTCGCCCATGCCCCGCCCGCATTGTGGACATCGACGGCTTTCGCTGCTGCCTCCAGTGGCGGATGGCCGTAATGGTCATCGGACGGGTTGAAGAGCTTCGGATGCAGGACAGGGCTTTTCCCGCTCGCGCGGTCACGCTCGATTCTGCGCCGGTCAGAGCCATTGCGGTATTCCCACGCGTCCGCCCAGCCCTTCGGTCCCGGCATGACGCGCATCCGGTCAGGGCGCAGCACGAAGAGGGCCGATGGCCCGTCAAAGCCTTCCGCGATCTCCAGATACGCATTGCCCGCAACCTGCAAATGGCCGTGGAAGGTTTCAAACAGCTCCACGCCGGTCTGGTCGGGATTGGGATGGGTGAGGAGCTGGCGCACTGCGCCCGCCGCCCTGCCCTCGCCTTCGATTTTCATCGGCACGCTGGCCGCGGCCTCCGCGATCAGGCGCACACAGCGATGGGCGACGGCGTTCCTGCCATAGCCCTCGCGGGCAAGGCCGGCATAGTCTCGCGGGCTCCACGCCGCCCTTGGGGCAAGCGATAGCGCCACCAGCCTGCCTGCGCTCTTGCGCTGCAAGCCAAGCCATTGTCTCAGCATCGGTTTTCTCTTTTTTGTCTGCGCAACGCATCCGCGTTGCGATGTTCCGCGA
>JBJHCI010000532.1:0-1520 GCA_050485925.1 Maricaulaceae bacterium | reverse complement strand
GAACACCGCGAAGGTCAGGTGCATCGGCCGGGTCTGATCCGAGCCGATGATGCGGAAGAAATCGGCAGTGCCGGAGAGCCAGAACTGCGGTTCGGCTATCCAGAGCTGGAAGAGCGACCACAGCAGCGCGGTCCCCGAGATCAGTAGGGCGACATACCGGTTACGCGGCATCCGGGCGCCCGAATCGGTGCTGGATACCAGATCCTGAAGCTCTTCATCGCTGAATGCGCGCTTTTTCTCGGCCATCTGTCGCGTCCCCGTCCGTCATGAATATCGGAATTCGCTGAAATGATCGTGGTGGCACCGTCTTACGCCGGTTCTCGTGGCCGGATCCGGGACCATCCGAAATGTGGGCCCATTGGCTGGGCCCACACCTGTTTGCCTGGCATGATCGCCATATCAGTCGATCAGCCCGACCTCACGATAGTAGCGCTCCGCACCGGCATGAAGGGGGGCCGACAGACCGTCGGACACCATCTCTTCCGGGTCGAGGATGCCAAAGGCGGGGTGCAACTCCTTGAAGGCATCCAGGTTCTCGAAGACGGCCCGCGTCACCTCATAGGCGACGTCATCCGAAACCCAGGCCGCGCTGACAAAGGTCGCGCCCACACCGAAGGTGGTGACGTCCTCGTCGGTGCCGCGATACATGCCGCCGGGGATGGTGGCCATGCGATAGTAATCGCGGTCATCGACCAGCGCGCGGACCACGTCGTTATCCACGTTCACCAGCACGGTATCGCAGGCGGTGGTGGCCTCCTGAATCGCGCCCGAGGGGTGGCCGACGGTGTAGACCATGGCGTCGATATTGTTGTCGCACAGCGCCTGGGCCTGTTCACCGGCCTGAAGCTCGGACACCACCGAGAAGGTGCTCATGTCCCAGCCCATGGCGTCCATCACCACTTCCATGGTGCCGCGCTGGCCCGAGCCGGGGTTGCCGATGTTCACGCGCTTGCCTTCCAGATCCTCGAAGCTGCTGATCCCGGCATCGGCGCGGGCAACCACGGTGAAGGGCTCGGGGTGCAGCGAGAAGACCGCACGCAGATCCTCATAGGCGCCGTCGTCCTCGAACTGGGAGGAACCATTGTACATGTGGAACTGCCAGTCGGACTGGGCCACACCGAACTCCAGCTCCTGGGCGCGAATCGAGTTGAGGTTGAAGACCGATCCGGCGGTCGATTCGACGCCGCAGCGAATCCCGTGCTCGGCACGATCACGGTTCACCATCCGGCAGATCGCGCCGCCGGCGGGGTAGTAGACACCGGTCACGCCCCCGGTACCGATCGAGATGAAGGTCTGCTGCTGGGCAACGGCTGCACCACCCGCGACAAGACCAAGCACGGCTACGGTGCTCAAGATCCTGGTATTCATGGGAATGTCCTCCTGTTTCGTGATTTCTCGTTCTCTTGATGCGCGCTCCCGGCAAAACCCTGTCGAAAGCGCCTGAACGGAAGCAAAACAGGTCTCCCGCAAGAGTCAATCTTCTTGTGCGGCGCAGGCCGGCTGACGCAAGGGCACCCGGC
>JBJHCI010000531.1:0-1520 GCA_050485925.1 Maricaulaceae bacterium | reverse complement strand
CTCTGGGAGTTCACGCACCCTGAGCTGGGCCTGACCATCGGCGAGCCCACCATCGCTCGCATGCAGAGCGGCGATTGGGTGGCGATATTCGCGAATGGCTACCTGTCCGACGGCAATCGGGCGCAGCTCTTCATCGTGGATCTGGCGACAGGTGAGCTACTGGTCGATCCCCTGGATACGGGCGTCGGTGGTCCCGGCTCCCCCAACGGCCTGGCTGCACCCGCGCCGGTGGACCTGACGGGCAACCGCAGCACTGACCGAATCTATGCTGGAGACCTGCACGGAAATCTGTGGCGATTTGATGTCGACAGTGAGGACGTGAATGACTGGGGTGTTGCTTTCGGCGGCGATCCCCTCTTTACCGCGCAAGGCCCGGACGGAAGCCGACAGCCGATCACCGTCCGCCCTGTAGTCGGCCACAATCCCTCCGGTGGACAATCCGTGTTCTTCGGTACAGGTCAACTTTTTGAGAACGGTGACAATCTTGCCCTTGAAAACCCGGACATCCAGTCATTCTACGGTATCCGGGACCACGCCGACTTCGGTGCGTTGGGTAGCCGCAATGCCGCCAATCTCCAGGATCAGAGCATTTTGCACGAGTTCGTTGCCGAAGAGAGCGACATTGCCTACCGCATCATGTCGGACCGTGACACCGTGCAAGACCCGGAAGGCTGGTATCTGGATCTCGTCTCTCCCGGTACCGGCCCAGCCGGAGAGCGCGTCATCTTCCGTGCGCTGTTGCGGAGTAACCGCGTCATTTTCACCACAACCATCCCATCGCCAGAGCCGTGCGACTTCGGCGGCGCCGGCTGGCTGATGGAGCTGGATGCCTTCAGCGGCGCGAGGCTGGACTATGCCGTGTTTGATATCGACGGAGACGGCATCATCAATCTGGATGATGCCGTGCTGTATGAAGGTGAACTGGTTCATGCCACGGGCCGCGGCTTTGACGATGTGATCATGGTGCCGGCCATTCTCGACACCGGTGGCGACACGGAATACAAGTACATGAGCAGTGCCAGCGGCGAGGTTCTGACGGTCGAGGAGGCCGCCAGCGGCGTCGACCTTGGTCGCCAGTCCTGGCGCCAGATGAGGTGACGACGCGTGCGTAGGCAAGCAGTGGCAGCTAATAATTCGCGGCAGCGCCCGGGGAAGCGCTCCACTCAGCGCGGCTTGACGGTAGTCGAGTTGCTGGTGGCGCTGGCGATCATCGCTGTGCTGACCACCATTGCAGTGCCGATCTACCGCACCTATGTCGAGCGAACGCAGCGCACCGACGGCATGGAGGGCCTGTTGACGGCCAGCCACCAGCTTGAACGCTGCTTTACGCTGTTCGGCGCCTACAACCACGACGACTGCGAAATCGCCAACGCGCTGCCGTTCGACTCAGACGAAGGCTTCTACGAGATCTCCGGCAACATCGCGGCGACCACTTTCACGCTGACAGCGACCCCTCAAGCCAACCAGGCGAGCGACAATTGCGGCGCACTGACGCTAACCCAGACGGGCGTACGTGACGC
>JBJHCI010000530.1:0-1521 GCA_050485925.1 Maricaulaceae bacterium | reverse complement strand
GGCATCAGGAGGAACATCCTTGAGCACGACCGCATTGGAACCGATACGCGCATCGTCTCCCACATGCAGCGGTCCCAGGATCTTGGCGCCCGCGCCCACCACCACGCGGTCGCCCAGGGTGGGATGACGCTTGCCTTTCTGCCAGCTGGTACCGCCGAGCGTGACTCCATGATAGAGCGTGCAGTCATCACCGATCTCCGCGGTCTCACCGATCACAACGCCCATGCCATGATCAATGAAAAACCGGCGCCCGATCCGCGCGCCGGGATGAATCTCGATGCCCGTAAACCAGCGCGCCAGGTGTGACACGAATCGGGCCAGCCAGCACAGCCCCCAACCCCACAGCCGATGACTCAGCCGGTGCATGAGCAGTGCATGAAGCCCGGGGTAGGTCGTCAGCACCTCGAAGGCGTTACGCGCGGCCGGATCGCGGTCAAATACGCAACGGATGTCTTCTTTCAGGCGCTCAAACATGGTTCTGTCCATTCATTCGCGTGTTTTCCTAGTACTTTACTTGGTTATTATACGCAAGCCCGTGCCGGCTTCCCAGAGCGGTTTCAGCGGCGCGGGCCCTTTTCCGCGGCGGTCAGAATGCCGCGCAGGATATTGAGTTCGTTCACGGTCAGCGCGGCCCGCCCGAAAAGCCGGCGTAACCGGCGCATCAGGTGTCTCGGATTCCCGGGATCCAGAAACTCGAGCCGTATCAGGGTATTTTCCAGATGGTTATAGAAACCTTCCAGCGCGTCGAAACCGGCCCGCTCGTCCTCCGGGGAAAGTCGTGGTGTCCGGGTCGCCGATTCACGAACATCCAGGGCCGCCAGGCGCAGTTCATAGCTCAGTACCTGCACGGCGGCTGCCAGATTGAGCGAACTGTAGGCCTCGTCGGCGGGAATGGTGATCAGCGCCTGACAGCGATCCAGCTCCGAATTGCTGAGTCCGCTCTGCTCGCAACCGAACAGCAGGGCCACGGGCCCCCGGGACGCCGCCTCCATGAGCGCCCGGGCGCCCTCCCTGGGACTCAGTTCGGGCCACTTCAGGCTGCGCTGACGGGCACTGGTGCCAAGCACCAGGCGGCAATCGGCCAAGGCCGCATCCAGACTGTCGAATACCGGGGTACAGGCAAGCATGTCGTCCGCGCCCGAAGCCATGGCGGTGGCCTCGGCACTGGGATAGCGCAGGGGATTGACCAGACGCAGGTCACGGAGCCCCATGGTTTTCATGGCGCGCGCGCTCGCACCGATATTGCCCGGATGCGAAGTATTGACGAGGACGACCCTCACCTGATGCAACAGATTCATGGCGGCAAGCTTGTTGACGGCGGTACGCTTGTGTATCGTTCGCGGTTTCGCGGCCGGGACATTGCCCGGGCCGTGCCAGGTTTGCGGGCCGGTGGGCCCGCCGGGCGCTCTTTTCACAATCCGTTTCGGGATCACGCTTTCATGCAGCCGATGCTCAACATCGCGGTCAAGGCCGCACGCGCGGCCGGTCAGGTCATCGTTCGCCACGTGGGCAGACTGGACA
>JBJHCI010000529.1:0-1526 GCA_050485925.1 Maricaulaceae bacterium | reverse complement strand
CTGCTTCTACCAGTGCTTCAAAAGCGGGGTTCGGTACGCCGGCGGCATGGGCCGCATAGGCGTCCTCCAGATTCTCTCGTACCGTATCATAGCATGCACGGGCCAAAGCTAGGGCGGTTTGCGGTGAGGTCGCGCCAAATACGTTCTGGCCCCCGGAATTCACGCATTGCTCGACCTCGAACACCTTGACCAGAGCGTCGCCAACACCGGCTGAGAGCAGACTTAGCGGTGCCTTGAAGATCACTTCGGTGTCGACCAGGACGAGCTCAGGGTTGCCCTTGTTTTGCTCAACTCCGACGAGTTTGTGCTCGGCGTCATAAATTACGGCAATATGGCTCGTCGGGCTGTCGTTCGAGGCTACGGTCGGCACTGAAACGAAGGCCGCACCTGTATCGCGTGCGACCATCTTGCCCGTATCGATAGTCTTGCCACCGCCTGCAGATATCACGATGTCGGGGCGGGTTTCTCCGATCTGTTCGACCAGCCGTGCGATCTCAGCATAGGTTATCTCGCCGCTGAAGCTCATTCGGCGCAGTTCCACGCCCGCTGCGCTCGCGCTTTGCTCTATTATATCGCCGCACAGGTCCATCACACGCTGGTCAGCGAGCAGGACTGCGGTTTTCCCAAACCGGGCAAGCTCTTCGCCGGTCAGGCTTAGAACTCCCGGCCCTTGTACATAGCGGCGAGGCGCTCCGAACACGATCATTGCAAACTCCTTGTGTCAGCAGTTGGGTGCGTTCAAACCGGTCAGGCGCGGCCCAAGAACAAAATTGATGAAAGGGTCGATCTGGCCCGTGAGCATTGCATGCCCTGGAACAATGCGTGCGCCTTTTGCTTCAGCCGCAGAAAGCATTGGCGTGACGGGCGGTGACATGACAACATCAGCCACAGTCATCTGTGGGGTGATTTTTCTGACGGGAACGGGCAGCGTATCTCCCGGTCGCATTCCCAACGATGTGGCATTCACGATCAGATCGAAGTCGCCAGGGTCCGGTGCAGCAATTGCCTCAATAGTCACGGCGCTTGATATGGATGCGGCGAGCTGACGCAACCTCTGAACCGTGGTCAGCGCGCGCTCCCGGGTTCGATTGAACACCGCGATGCGGGTAACTCCGGCTTCGACAAGCGCCGCAGCGATGGCCAACGCCATCCCCCCCGGCGCCAATCATGATTACCGCGCGGCCTTTGACCTGGACGTCAGCGGCCAGCAGGCCTTCCACGAAACCTTCGCCATCAAGTATGCGACCGATAAGGCGACCGTCCCTTTCTCGGCGGATAACATTGGCGACACCAAGGTGCTTGGCGACGCCTTCCAGCTGGTCGCAAAGGGCGGCGCAGGTTTCCTTGTGCGGTATGGTTACGATCGCACCCGCCACGCTTTCCGCGGCCCGCAGTGCATTCATCATGCGCGGCAGGTTCTCGGGGCTGACCTGCCAAGGCACAAGTACGGCGTTGATCCCGCGTGTCACGCAGCGCGGGTTGAAGAGTTGCGGTGTCTGCAAATGGGCTGCAGGATACGCAAGGTG
>JBJHCI010000528.1:0-1531 GCA_050485925.1 Maricaulaceae bacterium | reverse complement strand
GTGAAATACGGCCCGATCGAGGTGGTGGTGGACCGGCGCACCGGCTCCAACACCTGGCTGACCGTGGGCCTCAAAGAAGGCAAGAATCGCGAGGTGAGGAAGGTCCTCTCTGCGGTCGGCCTGACCGTGAACCGGCTGCTTCGCACGGCCTATGGCCCGTTCCAGCTTGGCGCGCTGGAAAAGGGCAAGACAGAAGAAATCCGCCGCTCGGTCCTGCGCGAGCAGCTGGGCAAGCTCTATCCGCTCGATGGCGATGGCTATCCGATGAAGGAGGGCGCGCGCGAGGCCGACATGACCGGCAAGGCCGTCTCCAAGCCCGAACGCCCCCGCCCGCCTGCGCCCGCAGGCAAGGGACCGGCCCGTCCGTCGCCGGGTGCACCGCGCGGCAAACCCGGCCCCGGCAAACGCCCCGACAACAAGGCCAGAAAGCCCGATGCGCATCATCGCCGGAAGCCATAAGGGCCGCGCGCTCAGCGCCCCCAAGGGCCGCAAGACCCGCCCCACCGCCGACCGCACCCGCGAAAGCATTTTCAACAAGCTGGCCCATGCCAGCTGGTCTGAGGGCCTGGCGGGAAAGCGCGTGATCGACCTCTTTGCAGGCTCCGGCGCGCTGGGCTTTGAAGCCATGAGCCGGGGCGCGGCCTTTTGCCTGTTCGTCGAGACCGATGCCGGCGCCAGAGGCGCGATCCGCGACAATGTAGAAGCCTTGCAGCTATGGGCGACGACCCGCCTGCACCGGCGCGATGCGACCGCCATGGGGCCGAAGCCAGCCAATCTCGGCGCGCCGTTTGATCTGGTCTTCCTTGACCCGCCCTATGGCAAGGGCCTTGGCGAACTCGCCCTCTCCCGCCTGCTCGAAGGCGGCTGGCTCAGCCCCGGAGCAATCGCCGTTCTGGAAGTCGGCATTGACGAGACGCCTGAAACACCCGGGTGGGAACGCCTTGATGAAGGCGAATACGGCGCAGCGAGGGTGGTGTATCTGCGGCGGAGGTAGCGTCTTCTCGTTTTACCGGCGCAAGCCGGTATCCAGAACAGGCTGGACCCCGGCTTCCGCCGGGGAAACAATAAAGAGATACTCCGGCCCCCTCATCAACGAGCAAAGACCATGAGCGAACACCGTTTTGACAGCATCTGGGACGCCATCGAGAGCACGCCCGGCGAAGCGGAGAACATGAAGCTGCGCTCCGAGCTGATGATCGCGCTCAAATCCCATATCGAGGCAAAGGGCTGGACGCAGACCGAAGCCGCCAAACGCATGGGCGTCACCCAGCCACGCGTGTCTGATCTGATGCGTGGCAAGGTGCAGGTTTTCGCTCTGGACGCGCTGGTCAACGCCGCCAGCGCGGCAGGGTTAAGCGTGAAGCTGGACGTGAGAGCGGTGGCCTGACCCTCACTTCCGCCCGAACAACCGCTCAATGTCAGACAGTTTCAGCTCCACATAGGTGGGCCGGCCGTGATTGCACTGGCCGGAATGGGGCGTGGCTTCCATCTCGCGCAGGAGCGCGTTCATCTCCTCGCCCGTCAGGCGGCG
>JBJHCI010000527.1:313-1532 GCA_050485925.1 Maricaulaceae bacterium | reverse complement strand
TGCGATCCTTTCGCAGGAATGGAAGGAAGCATTATGGGACAAGTTCGTCACGGGAGCGCCACGACCACGCACGCCGTCAGAGCTGCAATAATGAGGGCTTGCCCGCCACCGGTTCGAGGGCATGCCCGAATGATCGCAAGCTTCGCTCGCGCAACTGAGTCGGGAGCTTGGTATCAACCCCAAGACCGTCGCGAAGTGGCGCAAGCGCGAGACTGTTGAGGACCGCAAGACCGGGCCGAAGGAGCCGCGCCCACGGTCCTGACCGAGGCCGAGGAGGCTGCGGTCGTCGCGTTCCGGCGCCATACACTGCTGCCGCTGGACGATTGCCTCTATGCTCTGCAGCCGTCGCCCAGCTGGCTGAAAAGGCCAACCGGCGCACGGCGTGGGAGTTCCTTGAGCACCTTCTGGAGGTCGTGCCCTACCGCATTCACACGATCCTGACCGATAATGGCATCCAGTTCGCAGAGCAGCCCCGAAACCGGAACACGCCTTACTCTCGGCAGATGCGCTTCGACATGATCTGTGAGGCAAACGGGATCGAGCACAGGCTCACCAAGCCAAACCACCCATGGACCAATGGGCAGGTCGAGCGGATGAACCGGACGATCAAGGACGCGACTGTCAAGCGCTACCACTATGACAGCCACGACCAGTTGCGGGCGCACCTCGCGGACTTCATCGCCGCCTACAACTTCGCACGCAGGCTCAAGGCGCTGGGCGGCCTCACACCCTATGAATACTTCCGCAAGGTCTGGACTTCAGAGCCAGACAGATTCATCGTCAACCCGATCCACCAGATGCCGGGACTGAACTCCTAGAAAACGGAAACGGAAACCAGGCAGGCGTTGCTTGCCTGGATGGCCGGCAGGCAAGCTGCCGTGTCATGCAGAAGCCTTTGATCTCCTTTCGAGGTGCTCGGAGCACAGATGCGATAGCCCTGACTGAAGCAGTGCGCCCGATTGCCTGCGACGGCTTGTTTCGCTATGCCGACATGGCATCCGAGCGATGGCCGATCCACCGGCGCGGCCAGTTGCACGGTGCTCTGACCGTGCTCATGTCCGCGTTGCCAGCGCTGGCAATGGCCTCCGGGGTGTGGCCGAATCGGCGGCCTGTCCCGGCTTTCTGACTGGCGCGCGCTGCCCAGGTGGTGCGCGGAGTTGTCCGGCCTGTCGGCTTGCCGGGCTGTCTTGCGCTGACGCATGCCTTTTTGGGGTGCAAC
>JBJHCI010000527.1:0-303 GCA_050485925.1 Maricaulaceae bacterium | reverse complement strand
ATCGAAATGACCGACTGGCCCGAACAACGCCTGCCCGCGCCGGATCCGGCAAGCTACAACGCGCGGCAGCAGGAGATTCACGATGCCATCACCAGCGGTCCGCGCGGCGGTGTGCGCGGGCCGCTGGCGATCTGGCTGCACCGGCCTGAACTGGCCGCCAGGGCGCAGGATCTCGGGCGCTACTGCCGGTATGACACCGTTCTGGGCGACCGGCTGTCAGAGCTTGCCATTCTGGTCACTGGCCGGGTCTTCGGCTCGGAATACGAGTGGCAGGTGCACAAGGGCCATGCGCTCAAGGCCGGG
>JBJHCI010000526.1:0-1539 GCA_050485925.1 Maricaulaceae bacterium | reverse complement strand
GCTTGGACGGGGCTCGGCGTAGAGCCAGACACGGAGCAAGGAGAGCAGTTGATCCCTCTGCACCGGCTTGGAGATGTAGTCGGAAGCCCCGGCCTCGATGCACTTCTCTCGATCGCCTTTCATGGCCTTGGCCGTGAGGGCGATGATCGGCAACGCCTTGAAGGCCGACTGCTCGCGGATCGCCTGCATGGTCTGATAGCCGTCCATCTCGGGCATCATGATGTCCATCAGGACCAGGTCGACATCCGGCGTTTTCTTCAGCAGCGCGATCGCGTCCTTCCCGTTCTCCGCCGAGAGGATCTCCATGTTATGCCGCTCGAGCAGCGCGGTCAGCGAGAAGATATTTCGGACATCGTCGTCCACGACCAGCACCTTCTTCCCGGCGAGCAGCGGATCGCTCTTGCGCACCTGCTCCAGGAGCTTGCGCTTGGACTCCGGTAGCGTCTCCTCGACCCGGTGCAGGAACAAGGTGACCTCGTCCAACAACCGCTCGGGCGAGTGCACGTCCTTGACGATCACCGACTTGGTGGCCTTCTTCAGCCGGGACTCTTCTTTGCGCGTGAGCTCGCGCGCCGTATAGGCGATGATCGGCAGGGTCTGTAGAGCCGGATCCTGCTTGATCGCATCGATCACCGTGAAGCCCGAGTTGTCCGCTAGGCCAAGGTCCAGCACCACGCAGTCGAAATGGGCGCTGCCGAGCTTCTCGAGCGCATCGTCGCCGCGCGCGACCGCGGTGACCTCAATATCGTTGCTTCCGATCAGCGCGAGGATGCGCTCGCGCTCGATCGGGTCGTCCTCCACCACCAGCAAGCTCTTGACCTTGCGGGCAAGGAACTCGTCGATGCAGGTGAAGGCCTGGTTGAGGGCGGCCTCGTCCGCAGGCTTGCTGATGCTCGCCAGCGCACCCAACTGGCGGCCGCGATCGCCCGCGCCATCCACCGAGATGACGTGCACCGGAATATGCCGGGTCGAGGCGTCGTGCTTGAGCAGGTCCAGCACCGCCCAGCCGCTCATATCCGGAAGCTGAAGATCGAGCGTGATGGCATCCGGGCGGTACTGCCGTGCCAGTGCCAAGCCGCTCTGGCCCTGCGGCGCCAGCAGAGCCTTGAAGCCCCGCTCGTTGGCGAAGTCACGCAGCACGCGCGCGAAATAAAGGTCGTCCTCGATGATCAGGATCACCCGGTCGCCTTCGCAGATCCCATGGCGATCATCGTCGGGGGCGGCCGTAGCCAGCTCTCCGATAAGCTGTGCCGTCTCCAGGGCGGGCGGCTCTTTGGCCACCGGCTCGCCGTGCTCCGCGGCCGGGGCAGGCAAGGCGCGGGTAACGGCAGTGCCCGGAAGCGCCGCGTCATGCACGTACGCGGTGCTGGCCCCGGCATAGTGCAAGGGCAGATAGAGCGTGAAGACGCTGCCTTCGCCGGGCACGCTCTCGAGTCTCAGCTCGCCGCCGAGCAGGCGCGCCAGCTCGCGGCTGATCGCCAGGCCAAGCCCGGTGCCGCCGTAACGGCGGCTGGTGGTGCCGTCCGCCTGCTGGAACGC
>JBJHCI010000525.1:0-1540 GCA_050485925.1 Maricaulaceae bacterium | reverse complement strand
GGATGGGGTGGGCGGCTGAATCGGTTTCTGAGGAAATTGAATCGGGCTTGCACCGGATCGGCGCAAGCCCTTGAATTCAAAGCACCAGCCGGCCTGTAAGCCGGGTTCTGTATGGCCCGGCAGCCCTTGCGGGCAAACCGGACGTGGCGACCATTCCTCTGGGACGGATGTTGCCATCCGCCTCAAGCAACCTACCCGGACGGCTGGGCGGGAAACCACCCGAAGGTCACCCTTCGCGCCGTCTCTATTCGGTCTTGCTCCCGGTGGGGTTTGCCGTGCCGCTTCCGTTGCCGGTCGCGCGGTGGGCTCTTACCCCACCCTTTCACCCTTGCCCCGATTGCGGACCGGCTCGCGAAGAGCCGGCCGAGATGCGGGGCGGTTTGCTTTCTGTGGCACTTTCCCTGGGGTCTCCCCCGCCGGACGTTATCCGGCACCGTGTTTCCTTGGAGCCCGGACTTTCCTCGCACGCCGCCTTTCGGCGATTGCGCGCGCGGCCGCCCGGCCGGCTGGCATCGCGTATAAAGGTGTTCCGGGGACAAAACGCAAGCGCTCGTCGCCCGGAGAATGCCCGACGGGCAAAGGTAAACCCTACGCTCCGCCCATGATCCGCTGCACCCGACTGCAATAGTTTGCCGAAATGCGGTTCATGCGTGTCGCCGCATGGCCGGCATTGTAGCGCAGGATGGTGCCGCAAAGATCGCCGCCGGCGAGTTGACGCGCCTGGCCAAGATATTTCATGCCGTAGCGGATATTGGTCTCGGGATCATAGAGCGACTGTGTGTTTCCAGAGAAGCCGATGCCCCGTGCGGTCGCCGGCTTGATCTGCATCAGCCCGATCTCGCCAGCCTGGCCGCGCGCATTGGCGCGGTAGTTGCTTTCCACCTGGATCACGGCATGTGCCAGCACCTCCGGCACGCCGTGCTGGCGAGCGTGGCGGGCAATGATGTCGGAATAGGGCCTCGACGTGTCGCGAGTCGCTCCTTCCAGCGCCCCCGACTTCTCATCCGACACCAGCGACGCATTCTGCGCCTGCGCATTTTCCTGGCGCGACTCTGCAAAGATGCCGTTGAAGAACCGCGTCAGGCCGCTTTGGCTGGAAGCCTCCGCCTCGATCTCGCTCGGCGCTTCGGCATGTGCCGATTGCAGGGTTAAAAGGCTGGACACTCCAATCGCGACGGCAGTCGCGAAGACGGTCATGTTTTTCATGATCACCCGTTTCTTGTTGGCCGCCCCGAGGACTCGGGACGGAAGGTTGGAACCAGATACCGGCCCACACACGCAAAAGGGGCCGGCAACCGGCGCGGCTTTTGGGGATCGAATTTGCGGCAAAGATGGTCGCCCGGGTCACTTTCGGTGACCGGCTGTAAGCTTTGGGACCGTCAAGCCGAGGGAGAAGGTTTGGCCAGAAGCAGCGCGGCCAGCGTCTCACGGGTGGACATATCGGCGACGCCATCGACCAGGGCGGGCCGGAAACGGCGCTGAAAAGCCTCCACGACGATGCGGGTTGCCGCGTCGAAGCTGCGGTGGGTCGGCACATCGT
>JBJHCI010000524.1:0-1543 GCA_050485925.1 Maricaulaceae bacterium | reverse complement strand
GAGCTCGAGAGCCCGGTGGAGATAGTGGTGGCGCGCCCGGAGTAACGAGAGCCCTCACCCCACCGGTTTCAGCTTGGCCATCAGGCGCTCACTGGCTTCGCTGAGGAGAGCCGTAGCAGCGTGATAGCCCGCCTCCACCGCGTCGTCATAGCGCCGCCATTCGCGCAGATCCATGTCGATATCGGGCAGGACGAGCATGTCGGCGGCCTCGCGCGTTTCCTCATGCTCGTCTAGCGTCGCGGCGGTGGCCGCACGCATCAAAAGCGAGGCGATGGGCGGCGGGTCAGACAGGCCGTGGCGTATGGCCCAGCCGAAAAAGCCCGGCGGGTTGATGAAATCCTTGGGATTGATCGCCCGGTTGCGGGTCACGTCCACGCCCACATTCACGCCGCGATGGCTGGCTTTGAGTTCCTTGATGGGGAAATTGTTGAACACTGCCCCGTCCACCAGCACGTTCTCGCCATCAATGACCGGCGGCAGAAGGCCCGGAATGGCGAGCGATGCGCGCAAGGCGTCGCGCAGCCTGCCCGTGCGGTGGATACGCACCGCGCCGTCGGTCAGGTTGGAGGACACGCAGAAGAAGGGCCGCCGCAAATCAGCAATGTCCACATCGCCGAAATGCTCCAGAAGCCGCTTTTCCACCTCCCTGCCGCGTACCAGGCTGACCACGGGCAGGGTCCAGTCGCTCAACGGGCTGGTGGTCACGAAGGCTTTCTGCAGCCGCCAGTCGATCTCCTCATCGCTCCAGCCCATGGCGACGCCCGCCGCAATGATCGCGCCCATCGAGGTGCCGGCGAGGAAGTCAAAGCGTATGCCCCGGTCGTGGAAGGCCTTGATGGCTCCGATATGGGCATAGGCGCGGCTGCCGCCGCCGGAGAGAACCAGCCCCACCGACATCCCTGCCATGGTGCGCGCCAGATGCGCGGTGTCGCCCTTGTCATACTGGCGCCAGTGGAAGCAACGCGCGGCCTCGGCGGCATCCATCCATTCCTGCGGGCTCGCCGCGCGGCGGTCCCCGCCATGATGGACCAGCACCACGTCAATGAGGCGCAGCTTGGCTGCGGGGGAGGGGTCTTCGGGCAGAAGCGGGATGGAGGGGCGGGCATCAGCTCTGGCGAGTAGCCAGATACGGTCGGCGCGGCCCATGGCCTGCCGCGCCCAGTTGAAATCATTCATGCGCGCCAGGAGGATGACCATGTCATACTCGTCTTCCAGCGCGTTGAGGCGTGAGGGTGGCCAGCCTGCCGCCTCTTCGCCAGCTACCACCACCTTGCGGCCCAGTGCTTCGAGCGCGGCCTTCATCTCGCTTGCACGAAAGTGCAGATCAATGGTCGGCGAGGTGGACACGAAGGCGAAGACGCGCGGCTCGGACTTGGCCCTCAGCGTACCGCCGCGCAGGCGGAACAGCATCATGCGCGCCAGCTCGCGCATCAGGCTGGCATGTCTGCGGGTCAGCTTTTCAAATGCGCTCTTGGGAAGCCGGATCAGCTCGCTGTCGCGCAGGGCGTAGATATTGGCCGAATGAGGCCGGTCCTCGACCAGC
>JBJHCI010000523.1:0-1547 GCA_050485925.1 Maricaulaceae bacterium | reverse complement strand
CCTGAAGGCGCTGCTGGCCGATCAGACGGTGGAGAAAATCCTGCATTTTGCACGCTTTGACATCGCCATGATCCAGCGCGATCTCGGCGTGACGGTCAGCCCGGTCTTCTGCACCAAGATCGCCTCCAAGCTGGCGCGCACCTATACCGACCGGCATGGGTTGAAGGATGTGACACGTGAGATTGCGGGCGTGGAACTGTCCAAGCAGCAGCAGAGCTCTGATTGGGGCGCAGAGGAACTCAGCGAGGCGCAGCTTAAATATGCCGCCGATGATGTGCTCTACCTGCATCAGGTCCGCGATGGCCTTGTGGCCATGTTGGAGCGCGAGGGGCGTCTGGAGTTGGCGCGGGCGTGCTTTGCCTTCCTGCCGGCCCGCGCACAGCTTGATCTGGCCGGCTGGGACGAGGCCGACATCTTCGCCCATAGCTGAGCATGGTGAACCGGACGGCCTTGCAAACCGGAGATGGCGGGTTCACAAAGCAGTGGAACCGTAATCAGGCCGCTGGATGAGCCCACTTTCCCTGACCGCCGATACCCGCACCATTGCCGGTGCGGCCGAGGCCGCCCGGCTGAGGGGCCGCGTGATCCGCAACGTGCGCATCGTCGCGGCCGTACTGATCGCGGCGCTGCTCGCCAATATCATCGTTCAGGCCATGCTGGCCGGAGACAGGGATGGCGGGCTCCCCCAGGCCGCTGTCGGGGATGGCGAGCGCATCACCAATCCGCGCTTTGCCGGCCGAGACCATAATGGCCGGCCCTATGTGCTTACCGCGGACAGCGCGGTGCGCCGGCTGGTGGGACTGGGCAATCTTACCGATCTGGAGAACCCGCGGATCGATTACGAGCTTCTGTTCGGCGGTGCCAGCCAGCCTGATGCGTCCGAGATACTCTCCCAGCTGGGTGTGTATAATGACCGCTCCGGCGTGCTGGACATGTCCGGCACAGTGCGGTTCTCCACCCGCTCGGGCTATCGCTTCCGTACCGAGGGAGCTGCGCTCGACCTTGCGACCGGGGAGGTGAGAGGCGAGCTTCCGGTCGAGGGGCGGGCCCCCTGGGGCGGTATACAGGCGAACGGCTTCGAACTTCATGATGACGGTCGCCGCCTGGTCTTTACCCGCGGGGTCGTAACACGCTTTTATACCGGCGATGCCGGACCAGCCGCCCAGGAGGGCCCATGACACGTGTAAGAGGCCTCAAGCGGCTTTGGTTGGCCTTGCCTGCCGCCCTGATCATCACCGCCATGCCCGGCCTGGCCCAGGAGCCGCTGGCCGATTTCATCGATATCAGTTCAGACCGGCAGGAAATCCTTGATCAGGATGATCGCGCCCGGTTCATCGGCAATGTGAACGCCATCCGGGGCGATACACGCTTGCGCGCTGACGAGGCCGAAGCCTTCATCGCGCGCGATCCGCGCTCCGGCCAGCGGCGGATCGAGCGGATCGTGGCGAGCGGCGATGTTTTCTATGTCACCCCGCTGGAGACCGCGCGCGGTGACCGGGGCGTTTCGGACATTGGCGGGGAGACCGTAACGCTGACCGGCTCGGTGG
>JBJHCI010000522.1:0-1550 GCA_050485925.1 Maricaulaceae bacterium | reverse complement strand
CAGGCCATGGTGTTTGTGTTGTTTTTCCTCGGCAGTCTGCGCCGCAGCTTCGTCATCGGGCTCGCCATCCCTATCGCGCTGCTCGCCACGTTCGTGATGATGGGGCTTGGGGGGCTCACCTTGAACATCATCTCGCTGGGCGGACTGGCGCTCGGCGTCGGCCTTTTGCTCGATAACTCCATCGTCATGCTGGAAAACATCCACCGGCACCGGCAGGAGCTGGGCAAGGATCCGGAGCGCGCGGCCCATGACGGGGCAGGCGAAGTGGCCGGTGCGATCATCGCAGGCACGCTCACCAATCTGGCCGCTGTGGTGCCTTTCCTGCTGATTACCGGGCTCGCCGCGCTCATCTTCCGCGAGCTGATGCTGACCATCTCCTTTGCCATCATCGCCACGCTCGCTGCCGCGCTCACCCTTACGCCCATGCTCGCCGTACTGGTCAGCCGGGCAAGGTTCGAAAGCGGGCTGGCGAGATCGCGCCCGATCCGGGCGTTCGATGGCGGGGTGCAGTTCCTGCGCCGCCGCTACCGGCGTCTGCTGCCGCGCCTGCTGCGCTGGCGTGCTGCTGTCATCGGTGCCGCTTTCGCGGTGTTCACCGGATCGCTCTGGCTGGGGTCCAACCTTGGCACGGAGTTTCTGCCGCAGGTCGATGATGGGCAGGTATCAGCGGGCCTTTCCCTGCCGCCGGGCAGTCCTCCACACGAGACCGATGCCGCCGCCCGGCAGATCGAAGCGGTTCTGGGCGCGGACCCGTATGTGCAGTCCATGTTCACGCTTGTGGGCGGGCATCTGGGCGGCGGTATCGTCAATGAACGTCCCGGCACATCCAATATCCGCGTCCAGCTGACCGAGGCGCGCGCGCGGCCTGAAATGCCCGCGGGTGTGTGGGTGGCGAATATGCGCGAGGCCCTTGAGGCGCTCGATATTCCCGGCGCGCGCATCTGGGTCCGCCCACCGTCGATCTCGGGACTCAATTTCGGTCCCGGTGAAGGAAGCTTTTCCATCTCGGTGGTTGGCGAGGACCTCACCCTCTCCCGTCAAGCTGCTCGGCAGATCAGCGCGCGCCTGCAAGGCATACGGGGGCTGGAGGGCGTGGAGGTCGGCCGCGAGGATGAAAGCCCGCTCATGCGTATCAGCGTTGATACCGAACGCGCGGCGGCGCTTGGCCTTCGCACCTCCGAGATCGGCGCGGCCGTGCGTACCGCCGTCGATGGCGCTGTACCGACCCGCTTCATGGCCGATGCGCAGGAATACGAATTACGCGTGCGCCTGCCGCGCAGCCAGACCGGTGATAGTGCAGCCCTTGCCAATCTGATCCTCTTCCGCCCCCATGGAGCACCGGTGCGGCTGGGCGATGTCGCCACGATCAGCCTTGGCGCCGGTCCTGCCCATATCGAGCGCGATAACCAGAACCGCGTGGTGCGCGTGAATGGTGAGATCAATACCGCCGTCTCGGACGTCTCCACCGTGATGGCAGAGGTGGAAGGGCGGCTGGCGGACATGGACCTGCCCGACGAGATCGGCCTCGTCTTCGAGGGCCAGTGGCAGAC
>JBJHCI010000521.1:0-1552 GCA_050485925.1 Maricaulaceae bacterium | reverse complement strand
GCTATTTCATGGCCCGGTCGCTGCGTGAAGCGCATGACGTGCCGGTGGGGCTGATCGTCTCGGCTTGGGGCGGGTCCTCCATCACCGCTTGGATGCGTGAGGACGCGCTGGAGCAGGCGGGCGCGGACCCGGAGGCGCTGGCAATGCTCGCCCTTTACCGTGCTGATCCGCCAGCCGCGATGCGGCGCTGGGGGCAGCGCTGGGAGGACTGGTGGCTGTCCCATGCCGATGATGCGCTGTGGGCGGATGATCTGGATGTTTCGCAATGGCATATCGTGCCGGCCTTCACCTATTGGGAGGAATGGGGCGACCCCGAGCTGGCCGCCCATGACGGCATGGTCTGGTATCGCACCACGTTTGACCTGACGGCCGGAGAGGCGGCGCAGGGCGCAGTGCTCCATCTGGGCCGGGCCGACGAGGTGGACCAGAGCTGGGTCAATGGCGTGCCGGTCGGCGCGATGGCCAATCCGGCGCTGGTGCGCGCATATGAGTTGCCCCCGGGCCGTCTGCGCGAAGGGCGTAATACGCTGACCGTCAATGTACTGGACACGTGGCGCTATGGAGGGTTGGTCGGCCCGGATGACCGGCGCGCGCTCGCGCTCGCTGACGGAACCGAGATTCCGCTTCATGGTGAGTGGCGCTATCGCAGGGTGGACCCCCGGTTCGCACACCCGCCCTCCCCTCCCTGGGCCGATACAGGGGGCTTTTCCCAGCTCGCCCATGGTATGATCGCCCCCCTTGAAGGGTATAATCTGGCGGGTGTGGCCTGGTATCAGGGCGAGTCCGATACCCGTGACGGGTACGGTTACAGGGCGCTTCTGGAAGGCCTGATCTCGGACTGGCGTGCCCGCTTCCGGCCCGGCCTGCCTTTCCTGGTGGTACAGCTGGCGGGCTTTGGTCCGCACGCTGCAGAGCCGGGCGATAATGGCTGGGCGGACCTGCGCGAAAGTCAGCGGCGTGTGGCGCTCGCCGATCCCTTCACCGTCATCGTACCTGCGCAAGATCTTGGCGAAATTCATGATATTCACCCGCCCAACAAGCAGGAAGTGGGCCGCCGCCTGGCGCTTGCCGCCCGCCATCTGGTTCACGGCGAAATCACGATAGCGCCGTCCGGTCCGATGATATCGGATGTGGAGCGGCAGGACGGTACACTGTCAGCCACATTCGATGGCGTGACCGGCGCGCTGACCGTTTTGGGCTCGAACCGGGTGATCGGGTTTGAGCTGTGCGGGCCGGACGGATGCCGCTATGCCGATGCGCACCTGACAGGTCCGAACCGCATCAGGATTGAGGATCTGCGCCGCGACGATGCCCGTTTGCGCTTCTGCTGGGCGATGAATCCGCTGTGCAATCTTCTTGACGGGTCAGGGCGCCCGCCCCCGCCCTTCGAGCACGCTCTGGCCGAGTAAACGGCGGGAAAGCCTGAAAATGGCGCGCCTTGAAGGTAATTCTTCGAACGCGCTATTTGAAACATTACAGGATTGGGAGCACCAACTCAAACACTCTGAGATAGACTTCAAGGCCATCTCTCAGAAGCCAAAGGGGCCGCAGC
>JBJHCI010000520.1:0-1552 GCA_050485925.1 Maricaulaceae bacterium | reverse complement strand
GGCGGGGAGGGGATGAGGAAATTGGTGGCGAAGCTGTAATGCATGTTCAGCCGCCAGCGATACATGTCCCAGCCTTCCGCAAGACGGCCCGAGGACAATAGCGTGCTGGACAGTCCATGGCTGGAGATCACGCGCTCGCGCTCGCTTTCCGCATTGTCAACGGCTGCGCGGAAATGGATGACGGAGTTTTCCACATCGCCCAGCAGTTCCAGCACATGTGCCAGATTGTGATGGGCGCGGGCATAGCCGGGCTTCAACCTGAGTGCCTCGCTATGGAAGGTGGCAGCCTCGGCGGCGTCGCCCGCTTCCATGACTGCCGTGCCGAGCGCGTTCCACAGATCGGGATTTTCCTGATCGGCATAAATGGCCTGGCGCAAGAGCTCGATCGCATCTTCGAACTTGGCCTGATCGCGCAATATGGCCGCGAGTTGCTGCGGCCCGTTTTTCGCCGCAGGTTTCATATGCAGATAGAGGCGCATGAATTTCTCGGCGGTCGGCAGCAGGCCGAGCTTGGAGGCCAGCAGGCCGAGGCTCTGGTAGATCTCGGGGTTTTTGGGATCACGCTGTAGGGCGCGCTCGTAAAACTCCAGCGCCTTGGACAGGCGTCCAAGATGTTCCAGCGCCATGCCGACGGCCTGATTGGCCACCGCCAGTTCCGGGTGGTCATCCAGCACTTTAAGCGCCAGGCGCGCGCCCTCCGCGGGCTTGCCGGCATCGACCAGCGCCATGGCACGGCGCAGGCGCGCCACAGTCTTGGCATCCACGCGCTGATGACCGCTGGCTGCTGACAGATCAAGGCCCGGTATCGGCGCGGCTTCACTAGCCCCCTTATTGACGGCCTGTTCCACACCGCTGGCCAGTTCCGCATCAAGATCAAGAAGAGTGCTCATTGCCGGGTCTCCAGCCTGCCTGCTTTCAGCCTGAAGGAGGCCTGCTTCGATTAAGAAGCCGCTAACGATTGGTGCAGCCGGAAAGGGGATTTTGCAGTGTGCGTGCACGCGGGAAACGCTTTCTTCACCCTGGCGCGCAAGAGTTGACGTGTAAGGTCCGGACCTGCCCAATGGCCGGATCAGCAATGCGTGCTCGGGGAGGGGCTGTTCAATGCCGCTTAAGCTGTCGCTAAAGCCCGGTGAGAGGTTCGTGCTCAACGGTGCCGTGGTGGAGAACGGCGACCGGCGTGCAACGCTGGTATTGCAGAACAAGGCGTCCGTGCTGCGGGAAAAGGACATCATGCAGGAGCACGAGGCCGACAGCCCGGCCCGGCGCATCTATTTCCCCGTCATGATGATGTATCTGGAAAACCGCGCCGAGGGCGCCGTCTATGACCAGTTCGTCATGCGTATGACCGAATTCATGGGCGCGATCGCCAACCCGGAAGTGCTGGGCGAATGCGTATCGGTCAGCCGTGACGTCATGGCGGGCGACTATTACAAGGCCCTGATCCGATGCCGCAAGCTCATCACCTATGAGGATGAGCGCACAGGGCGCGCCGCCAAGGGTGGCAATTAGATGTCGTATCAAGCCTATCAGAGCGCCGCGTCGCGCAGCGAAG
>JBJHCI010000519.1:0-1557 GCA_050485925.1 Maricaulaceae bacterium | reverse complement strand
CCGACTCGAAGAACAGAAGATCGAGATCGGCGAGAGAATCGCCAACTGCGGCCGTCCGCTGCGCAGCTTCGACGAGACACTTAGAACTTCGCTCGACTTCCTGGAAAACCCTTGGAATCTCTGGGCTTCAGAACGCCTGGAACACAAGAAAGCGGTGCTGAAACTCGCCTTCGCCGACCGGCTGGCCTACGTCCGGGATGAGGGGTTTAGAACTCCCGACCTCGCCTTACCTTTCAAGGTGTTGGCGGACATCAGAAGCTCCAAAAGCAAATTGGCGCGCCCGGAAGGATTCGAACCTCCGACCACCTGGTTCGTAGCCAGGTACTCTATCCAACTGAGCTACGGGCGCTTGAAAGCCGCGAATTATCCTTGGCCGTGCGCCGGGCGTCAAGTCGAGCCGGGCGGTGAACCAAGCGCATTGCCTTGAGTCTAGATCTGTGGGATCTAGAATAACCCCTGTTTGTCTGCGGCCGGGAGCCGATGCGCTCGCGGCCACGCCTGGCAACACCCGCCGTGGCTCGTCCACGCCCCTGTCATCAGTCAAGTCGGCATTGTCAAGGAGGTGTCTCATGCAGCATCCCGCTCTGTTGGTCCGTGGTTTGTGTTTCGGCGTGGCGCTCACACTGGGTCTGGGACTCGGTGCGGTCACGCAGGTGCACGCATTCGAGGGTGACGAGGTCAAGATCGACTACCGCAAGGGCGCGATGCGGGCCATCGGCGGCAACATGGCATCCCTGGCCGCCGTGATCGTGGACGGCGCGGAAGACTACCGCGGCAACCTGGCGCTGCATGCCCGCTTCATCGCGGAGATGTCCCGGGACATTCCTTCCCTCTTCCCTGAAGGCACCGATTTCGGCGAGACCGATGCGTTGCCGGGCATCTGGGAGAACATGGATCGCTTCGAGACGCTCTCGGATGACACCCACAAGGCAGCCGTGGCACTGCTCGAAGCCATCGAATCCGGTGAAGACGATCTGGGTCCGCGTTTCCGCGCACTGGGACAGTCCTGCAGCGCCTGCCACGACGATTTCCGGCAGAGCAACTGATCTGCACCAGATGTACCGCGCCATCTCCGCCCGGCAGTGCGGACCGTTCCGGTGCGCACTGCCGATCATACTGCTGTGGCTCCTCGCCCTGCCCCATCCCTCGCTCGCCGATGAAGATCTGGTCAAACGCGGGGAATACAATCTGCGAGCCGCAGGCTGCGTCGCCTGTCACACGAGGAAAGCGGACGATGCGCCCTTTCTCGCCGGCGGACGGGCCATCGACAGCCCCTTCGGCACTTTCTACGGACCCAACATCACCCCGGACCCTGACACCGGCATCGGCGGCTGGACCGCGGACGACCTGGTGCGTGCGCTGCAGCAGGGCCGCGCCCCGGACGGGCGGCACTACTACCCGGCCCTGCCCTATACCTCATACACGCGCATGAAGCGCGAGGACATCGAGGCCATCTGGGCCTACCTGCAGACCGTGGAGCCGGTGCGCCAGGAAAACCGGCCCCATGAGCTGGTCTGGTATGCCCGGTTCCGTCCCGGCCTGCGTTTCTGGAATGTG
>JBJHCI010000518.1:0-1557 GCA_050485925.1 Maricaulaceae bacterium | reverse complement strand
AAACCGCCAGCCGAGCCGGGCCAGCGCCACCACCAGCAGGCTGATCCCGATCGTCTTGTGCCAGTTGTAATAGGTCTGCACCTCGGCGACTGTCAGATCACCGGCGAGCGCCAGATCGCGCATGTCCTCCATGCGCCAGCCCATGAAGATCATGCCGACCAGCGCAGCGGCCATCAGCCAGTGCAGGGTGATGGCGACTGCTGTGTAGCGGGCGGGTTCGGGTGTGCTCATCGTGCCGGTCCTTGTTGTGCTGACTATGTGGGCAAACCATGCCGCCAATGCCAGCGCCCGGCAAGCCCGAAGACGGGAGATGGCTCGAACGTGAGGGGCTGGGGCAGAAATTCCATCGTTGGTTCAAGGTGGTGGGCCATTTTGGAACGGCACAAACAACACTGTTTCCCCGACGGGCTGGATTTGGCCCCGAAGTTCAGCGTTTCACCGGCGATAGGCCGGTGTCCGGCTCCTTTGTCTGGATCCCGGGTTCCCCGCCTGCGCGGGGACAGGCAAGCCCGGGAACCCGGTTGATGGGCATGTGCGAGAACACCGGGGTCCCCGCCCCCGAGCGGGGACCCAATTTCCGCGTTTCACCGGCACAAGCCGGTGCCCAGCACTTTTTTTCTGGATTCCCGCCCGCGCGGGGATGACGAAGGTGAGAGGCAATAGCTACGCCGCTTGAAATTTCGCTCTGAAGTTCCCCGCGCCCTTACGCCGCGCAGCTTCGCCCTCGCGTTCGGCGCGCGCCGCGCTATGTTCCCTGTCGAAAAAACCTGAACGCTGGAGACCGTCCATGAGCTACCGCGCGCCCGTCCGCGACATCCGTTTCAGCCTTGAGGAAATCGCCGCGCTCGACAGCGTGCGCGCCACCGGCGCCTTCCCGGAGTTTTCCGGCGATCTGACCGGCGCCATCCTCGAAGAGGCGGCAAAGCTGTGCAATGACGTGATCGCGCCTTTGAACTGGCCGTCAGACCAGCAGGGCTGCACGCTGAAAGACGGCGAGGTGAAAACCCCGGACGGCTTCCCGGCCGCCTATGCCAAATTCGTCGAGGGCGGCTGGCAGGGCCTGCAGTTCGGGACCGAGCATGGCGGGATGGGCCTGCCAAAGGCGCTGGGCTGCGCCCTGATGGAGATGCTGCAGAGCGCGTCGATGAGCTTTGGCCTTGGGCCGATGCTCTCCTTTGGCGCTATCAAGGCGCTGATCGCCCATGGCTCTGACGAGCAGCGCGCGCTCTACCTGCCGAAGATCATCTCCGGCGAATGGTCGGCCACCATGAACCTCACCGAACCGCAGGCGGGTTCTGACGTGGGCGCGCTGCGCACCAAGGCTGAACCGAACGCAGACGGCAGCTGGGCGGTGTCGGGCCAGAAAATCTACATCACCTGGGGTGAGCATGACTGCGCGGAAAACATCATCCATCTGGTGCTGGCGCGCACGCCGGACAGCCCGGCCGGCACCAAGGGCATCTCGCTTTTCCTGGTGCCGAAATTCCTGCCCGATGCCGACGGTAATCCGGGCAAGCGCAATGGCGTGAAGGCCATTGGCCTCGAACACAAGATGGG
>JBJHCI010000517.1:0-1557 GCA_050485925.1 Maricaulaceae bacterium | reverse complement strand
GAGCGAGGCTTCCACCGCATCGCCCACCGCCTTGATCGTGCCCTCGCGGTCACGATGGGCCCCGCCAACAGGTTCGGGGATGATGCCGTCGATGATTTTCAGCTGGATGAGATCCTGCGCGGTGATCTTCATCGCCACCGCCGCATCTCGCGCCTTCGCGCCGTCCCGCCACAGGATCGAGGCACACCCTTCCGGGCTTATCACCGAATAGATGGAGTGTTCCAGCATCAGGACGGTATTGGCAGAAGCCAGCGCCACCGCGCCGCCAGACCCACCTTCACCGGTGATGACAGAGACGAGCGGCGTGCCGAGCGTCAGGCAGCGTTCTGTGGAGCGGGCAATGGCTTCGGACTGGCCGCGCTCTTCCGCGCCCACGCCCGGATAGGCGCCTGCGGTATCAACAAAGGTCAGAACGGGCAGACCAAACCTGTCAGCCATGTCCATCAGACGCACCGCCTTGCGGTAGCCTTCAGGCCGGGCCATGCCGAAATTGTGCTTCAGACGGGTCTGGGTGTCATGGCCCTTCTCATGGCCTATCACCACCACGGCGCGGCCCCGGAACCGGCCCAGCCCGCCGACAATCGCATGGTCCTCGCCAAAGCGGCGATCACCGGAGAGTTCCTCGAAATCGGTTATCAGGCTGGAGAGATAGTCCTTCAGATGCGGGCGTTCGGGGTGGCGGGCCACCATCGTCTTGCGCCACGGGTCCAGCTTTGCGTAGAGCTGTTTGAGCTGTTCGGCCGACTTCTGGCGAAGCTTGGCCACCTCGTCGGCCACGTCCGGCGCATCCTCGCCATTTTTTTCAGAAACGGACTGAAGCTCTTCGATCTTGGCATCAAGCTCGGCAATGGGCCGCTCGAAATCGAGATAGGTGCGCGTTGGATTGGACATGAAACCCTGATTGGCTGGCTGGCCCGGTAGCTGGGCCGCAAGGGGCAAACTAGCCGCCCCCTTACCCGCTCACAAGCTGGCTGTCAGCCCCGGTTCAGCGGATGAGCGTCTTCCATCAGGGCTTTAAGGCGCGCTTCCAGCACGTGGGTATAGATCTCGGTGGTGGAGACATCGGCATGGCCGAGCAGGGTCTGAAGGCTGCGCAGATCCGCGCCATTGGCCAGCAAATGGGTCGCAAAGGCATGGCGCAGCACATGCGGTGAGACGCGCGCCGGATCGAGCCCGGCCTTCACCGCCAGATCAGCGAGCATCTGGGCGAAGCGCTCGCGGGTCAGATGGCCGCCCTTCGCGCTGGTTGACGGGAAGAGATAGCGCTCGGCCCGGCTGCGCAAGGGTGATGCTTTCGAGGGGAGAAAGTCCCCGCGCACGTGTTTCCACGCCTCCACGGCCTCAAGGGCGGACAGGGTTAGCGGGACGATCCGGTCCTTACCGCCCTTGCCGGTGACAATCAGATAACGTTCCGCGCGCGAGAACGACGCCAGCGGCAGGGTGACCAGCTCGCTCACCCGCAAGCCGCCAGCATAGAGAAGTTCCAGTAGCGCGAGGAGACGCACGCCCGCCGGTCCGTCCACGTTCTCTGCTGCATCAAACAGACGGCCCACCTCG
>JBJHCI010000516.1:0-1558 GCA_050485925.1 Maricaulaceae bacterium | reverse complement strand
CGACAAGGGTGAGCCTGTACCTGGCCTGTGGACGATTGTCGGGCTCGGCGCGCGCGGCTTTGCCCATGCGCCGCTTCTGGCCGAATTGATCGCCAGCGCGATCACCGGCGAGCCTTCGCCGCTTGAGCGTGCAGGCGCAGCCAGCCTGCATTCAGGCCGGTTTGCCCTACGGGCGCTGAAAAAAGCTAGCCGTAGAAAGGGTTAACCGGCACCCGGCTTGCACTTCATGGCGCAGGGGCCTGTCCGCATGGCCCGGAATGGAACGCCATGACGCTGTCGGTTAACCTTCACGCGCTTGATGCCCGCCCCGCTACGGGGCCGGACCGGCGCGTTCGCGCGCGTCATATCTGGTTTCTGAACTCCGCCTTCGACCGGATCGGCTTCGAGACCGCGCTGGAGCGGATCGTGCGCCGCGATCCTGAACGTCCCTTCGCTTTCGTGGTGACGCCCAATGTCGATCACCTTGTACGCCTGTCGCGCGGGGGCGAGCTGGCCCCGCTCTATGCCCAGGCTTGGCTCACCGTCTGCGACAGCCGCGTACTGGAACTGATCGCCTCGCTATCGGGCGAAGAGGTGGAGGTGACGCCGGGCTCCGACCTCACCGCGGCCCTGTTTGAACATGCCATCGACCCGCACGAGCCCGTCACCATTATTGGCGGGGATGAAGAGGTGATCGAGGGCGTGAAGGCGCGATACGGCCTGACCAGGGTCCAGTGGCACCAGCCGCCCATGGGTCTGCGCAAGAACCCTGAAGCGGTGGCGGAGTGCGCCGCTTTCGTGGCGGCCAACCCTGCGCGCTTTGTTTTCCTGTGTGTGGGCTCGCCCCAGCAGGAAATGATCGCGGAAGCCTGTGTGCTGCGTGAGGACTGCACCGGGGTGGGGCTGTGCGTCGGCGCCTCGCTCGATTTCCTCTCCGGCAAGGCGCGCCGTGCCCCCAAATGGATGCAGGACACGCGGCTGGAATGGCTGCACCGTCTGCTCGAAGAGCCCAAACGCATGTGGCGGCGCTATCTCGTCGACGGCCCACAAGTCCTACTCATCTGGTGGGAATGGCGCCGCGCGCGCGCGAAACTGCGCGCTTTCGAACGGTCTTTTGCCGCCCGTTTGCGGGCGTAAGTTCCAGGGTGGCTGATTGACCTGTCAGCGGTGAGCGGCTTGGCTGGGCTCTGGATGATTCCCGACAGGAGCCGGACCATTGAGCAGCAAGCCCGAAGCGCCGCGCCGCGCCGACTTCACCTTCTTCCATCCCTTGCGTGTGCGCTGGGCGGAGACCGATCCGCAGGGCATCGTCTTCAACGGCCATTATTTTCTCTATTTCGATGTCGCCCTGACCGAGTATTGGCGCGCGGCGGGCATAGACATCATCAACGATCTGTCGGCCGGGGACGCAGAGTCCTTCGCCGTCAGCGCCCATGCCGATTATTACGCGCCGGCTGCCTTCGATGAGCTGATCGATATCGGCGTCAGGCTGGAGCGGGTGGGCAATAGCTCGCTCACCTTCCGCTTTGGCATATTCAGGGGCGAAGAGGCGCTCAATGGCGGGCGCATGGTTTACGCT
>JBJHCI010000515.1:0-1559 GCA_050485925.1 Maricaulaceae bacterium | reverse complement strand
CGGCGGGCGATTTCGACGAGGATCCGGTCGATGCGCTGATCGATCTGGTCTATGCGCCGGCCACCGCCTACCGCGCCAATGCGCGCTTCGTGATGAACCGCCAGACGGTGTCGCGGGTGCGCAAGCTGAAAGACGCGGACGGGCATTATATCTGGCAGCCCTCTACCGCGGCCGGTGAGGCGGCCAGCCTGATGGGCTATCCGCTGACCGAGGCCGAGGACATGCCCGATATCGGCGCGAACCAGTTTGCGATTGCCTTTGGCGATTTCGAACGCGGCTATCTCGTTGTGGACCGTCAGGGCATCGAGGTCTTGCGCGATCCCTACTCGGCCAAGCCCTACGTGCTCTTCTACACCACCAAGCGCGTCGGCGGCGGGGTGCAGGACTTCAACGCCATCAAGCTGATGAAGTTTGGCGAGAGCTAGGGGAAGTTCGCTCACCGGTTTCCTCCCTCGTTCACGGGGGAGGTGCCTTCGAAGAAGGCGGAGGGGGGAGCTTTTTGAGTTATCCCCCCCTCGGCCCTTCGGGCCACTCCCCCCGTGAACGGGGGAGAAAGAGGTCTGCACCGCGTGGGCTTCCCGGCGCGCAGCGCCGCAAGCGCGATCCCCGATCAAGCCGAGGACAGGCCGCGCGCCCGCGACTTCTCGCGAACCTAAAAACAGGAACAAAACCATGGCATTGCAAACGCTGGGGGCTGCCCCCGCAGCGCCCGTTTCCCTGTCCGATGCCAAGGCCTGGCTGCGGATCGGCCATGCGGGTGAGGACGCTCTTGTCGAAACCCTCATCGTCAGCGCCACCGCGCGGGTGGAGGCCGAAACGGGCAGGGCGCTGATCACCCGTCAGGTGCGCGAAACGCTTGATGGCTGGCAGGTGCGGCGGCTGTCGGGCTGTGGTTCGGCCTTCGCGGTCGGCCTCTCCCCGCTGGTCAGCGTGGAGGCCGTTCGCACCTTTGATCGTCAGCATGAGGCGACCCTGTGGGACGCGGAGGAATACCGCGTTGACGGACAAGCCGATCCCGGCCGGATCATCGCCCGCGCGCCCTTTGCCTTTCCAAGGCCGGGGCGACTGGCGGCAGGCATCGAGATCGACTTCACCGCGGGCTATGGCGAGGCGGCAGACGCCGTGCCGCCTGCTCTGATCGAAGCCATTTTGCGTCTCGTCGCGGAAGGCTATGCGGGGGCGGAGCGGGCAGAGCGCGCCTTGCGCGGCCCGGCACGCCTGCCAGAGCAGGTGGACGCGTTGTTGCGGCCCTTCCGGCAGGTGCGGCTATGAGCGCGGATGCGGCTTTGCAGGCCGCCATCCTCGCCCATCTCACCACCGATGCAGACGTGTTGAGCCAGCTCGGTGATCCGCCTCGGCTCTATGACCGGGCACCGGGCGGCGCGGCCTTTCCCTACGTGTCGCTGGGCCGAGCCGAAAGCCGGCCCGTCGATGGCGATGAAACGCGTTTAAGCGAGCACCGCCTGACGCTTCATGTCTGGAGCCGCAATCACGATTTTGCCGAGGTGAAAGCCATCACCGGCGCGGTGAACTCGGCCCTGCACAATGCCAGCCTCACC
>JBJHCI010000514.1:0-1570 GCA_050485925.1 Maricaulaceae bacterium | reverse complement strand
CTGTCGTATACGCTCAACTACCTGCCTGAAGTGCTCCGTCAGGAGGGCTCCAATATCGAGAACGATCCCAATCCGGTGGTCGGGAATAATTTCCGCCACAATGTGTCGGGGCAGTTCCAGATCAACGAGCGGTTCTCGATCCGGGGCGGTGTCAATAACCTGACCGATGAGCGGCCGTCCTATCCGACGCTGAACCACGGGGAAATCATCGGTCGTTATTACTTCGTCGGTATCCGGGCCAATCTGTAGCTCGGCAGACCCAGGCAGGCCGGGCTGTTTCCCCTCCGGCCTGCCGCATTCTGTTCATTCAAGCTCCGGTGAGGATCATGACCCTGCTTGCCCGCAGTTTTGCTGCCATCGGCTGTGCTTTCGCTCTGGCTTTTAGCGGCAGCGTCCGGGCCGATGAGGCACCCCCGTCCCTGGCTGTAACCTTGGCACCGCAATGGGATGGCGATGAGGTCACCGCGTTGGGCGTGTCCATGCTCATCACCGCGCCCGGACTGGACGAGGGAGAAGTGCTTCTGCGCATGCCTCTCATGCTAGTGGGGACGCCGACGGCGGCGCTGCCAGCAGACGATTTCGAGGCGCATGATGATTTCGGCGCACTTGCGTTGACGGCGCAGGATGAAGACCCCGATGTCAGTGGTGTCTACCGGCGCTATCTGGTCGGCCGGCCCACAGCAGGCGACGTGCGGGTGAACTATGCCGCTCCGCCGCGTGAGGTGGACGCCCAGACGCGTGGCGGCCCGCTGTTTGACATGCGCCGACAGGAAGGTGGGCTCATCGGTGCTGGGGTGTATTTCTTTGCCGTCCCGCCAGGTAATGCGCCATGGACCATTACGCTGGACTGGGATCTCTCCGCCATGCCGGAAGGTGCGCGCGGGGTGTGGAGTCTCGGCGAGGGCCGTCAGCAGACCATCGCGCCGGCCAATCTGCTGAACTTTTCCTTCTATGCGGCAGGGCTTCTCAGCAGTGAGCCGGAGGAGGGTGAGGGCAATTTCTCGATCTACTGGTTCGAGGACCCGCCTTTCGACGTGAACGCACTCGCGCGGCAGACCCGTGCCCTCTACGACTATATGGCCCGCTTCTTCGATGATGAAGGCGCGCCCTACCGGATATTCATCCGCTACAATGTCCATCCCGGTGGCGGCGGAACGGCTCTCGCACGCTCTTTCATGGTCGGTTACGATCCGCAAGGTGAAACTACCGCCGGGGGCATGCAGCAATTGCTGGCCCATGAAATGGCCCATAACTGGCCGCGCCTGTCGGGCGGGGCCCATGCCGAAACGGCGTGGTACACTGAGGGAATGGCGGAGTATTATTCGTTGGTGCTGCTATTGCGGTCCGGCCAGATGGACTTGGATGACTTTATCCGCGCGATGAACCGCCGGGCGGCCAACTACTACACCAACCCCCATCTTGCGCTGTCCAATATCGAGGCGGGCGCGCTGTTCTGGAGCGATCCGAGAGCCCAGCGCCTGCCCTATGGGCGCGGCCTGTTCTATCTGGTCAGCGTGGACGCGCAATTGCGTGAGGCGACCGGTGGCGTTGTGTCGCTGGATGATATCGC
>JBJHCI010000513.1:0-1577 GCA_050485925.1 Maricaulaceae bacterium | reverse complement strand
ACCGGATCCTGACCGAATGGCTGGTCCTGCAAGCGCAGAGCGGCAACCGCAAGGCAAGGGAAACCCTGCTGCGACTGTGGTATCCGTTGCTGAAACGTTATGCCCTGACCCGCCTCGGGCACCGGGAGGATGCGCAGGACGCGGTTCAGGATGCTTTGATCAAGGTGAGTGACGGAATCGGCACCCTGCGCGACCCCGCCGCGTTTCCCAAGTGGACTTACCGAATCCTGCACCGGCGCTGCGCGGACCGCTTGCGTCACCGGCAAAGGCGGGCGCGTCTGGAGGCGCCGCAGCCGAGCCAGGCGTGGGAGACGGACGAGGCGCTGCCGCAGGACCAGCAGCCGGACCTGGCCAACGACATGCACCAGGCCCTGCGTAAGCTGAAGCCGGAAAGCTATCTGGTCATCCATTTGTACTATCTGCACGACCTCGGTCTGGACGAAATCGCCGCAGTCACGGGCACGCCGGTCGGCACCGTCAAGTCGAGGCTGTTCACGGCCCGCCATGCGCTGAAACGACATCTCGGAGGATATGAAAATGAGTGACATCGACGACAGGATTCTGGCCGCACTCGATAGCGATGAACGCGAACTCATGGAGCCCTACTCGCGACCAATGGGCCTGCTCGGCATGATAAGCCTGCCTTTTCGCGGTGCTTTCGGACCGGTGGCCGTGGCGGCCTTCGTACTCATGTTTGTCGTGTTCGGGATGCTGATCTACAGCGCCATTCGGTTCTTTCCCGAGCCGGAGCTGGCAGCGAAACTGAATTGGCTGGCGATCGGGCTGACGATGCTGATCATGCTGGGGTTGCTGCGCCTGTGGTACTTTCTGGAAATTTCACGGCTATCGATCATCCGGGAAGTGAAGCGCCTGGAGCTGCAGGTATCCCTGCTGTCGAAGAAGCTGGGGTGAGACCGGCGGCCGGGGCATGATCACCGACGCTGAATAGCGCGGCGCGAAGGTGCGGAAGCGCACGCTGTCCCCTCAGGCTGTTACCTCTCCGCCTGATGTGATAATTTCCGGCGAAGTGCAGCACATCACGTGTCCCGGAGGGCGAACATGCGATTCGCGGTGACCCTCTCGCTGACTCTCCTGTTGCTTACGGTCTCCGTCCAGGGGCAGGAGCAGGCAACTTCCGGTAGCGGCCATTTCGAAGGATGGCTTTCCGGCCCGGTCTGGGGTGCGGACAAGCAGACGTTTAACGTGACGTTCGGTATCCGTCGCCTGGAGGCGACCTTCGCGGTGGCGCAGAACGGGTTTGGCTGGCGTCAGGCGTTTATCAACCCGGAGGAAATCTTCACTCCGTGGGAGGAAGTCACAGCCTGGTGCCGGGGGCCCGATAGTCTCGCTTTCCGTACGCGGCAATCCCCATCGCGGGGCTTCGGTGTGTACGATCTGGGGCCCGACGATCTCGTCACCATCGTGGATGAGTACTTCAGGAAATACATTCAGGAAGTGGAGTGGAGCGCTCCGGGATGGGAGTGCACTCCAACGGGGCTCAACCAGCGCAATCCGGCCGACATGTCCAGGATCATCGAACTGCTCGAGGCCGCCTCCTCCGGGGACCGCTAGCCACC
>JBJHCI010000512.1:0-1583 GCA_050485925.1 Maricaulaceae bacterium | reverse complement strand
CTTCCATGGTGCCCTGTGGAGCGGCCCGCCATTCCCCACCGAGACATGGCGTCTGGCCACGCAAGGCCGGATCGAGGGTTCACCCGCATGGCTCCCCCGCTTCCGCGACGGCTCCATCATCCGCTTCACGAATCAGTCGAACGCCCTGCACATTCCCGGTGCCCAATGGGGACCGGTCCGCATCGTCTTTCTGCAATACGCGAGCGACCCGATAACCTTCTTCGAACCGCAAATCCTGTATCGGCGGCCGGAATGGCTGACGCATGAACGAGGCCCCGACGTTTCGGAGAAGCTGAGATGGTTTCCCGTGGTCACGTTCTTCCAGTTACTTGTCGATATACCGGCGGGCACCGATGCCCCGACAGGATACGGACATGTTTACGCGCCCGAACATTATATCGACGCATGGCTCAGTATCACTGACCCTGCAGGCTGGAACGAGGAGAAGGTTGACCGGCTTAAAGAGCACCTGAAGCCTCTCAAACGCAGGTGATGGAGGCTCTCCCCTTCACGGTGAGGCCTTCGGCAACCGATGACCACATCGGAATAGTGGTCATGCGGCCTGGCCGGCGTCGCACAGGCGCCGCAGCAACGCGTAGAGCGTCTTCCGCTCGTTCTCGTTCAGGGGCTCGAGCGCATCTTCGGTACTCTCGATATCGAGAGGGATCAGCTCTTCGACCAGCGCCCGGCCCTCGTCGGTCAGCGCCACGATCCGCAGCCGGCAGTCGTCGGGATCGGCACGCGTTTCCACCAGCCCGCGCGCACCGAGACGTTCCACCATCTTGTGGATGTTCGCGCGCGGCATGCCGACGGCGTCGCCCAGGCGATTCTGAGGCATGGGCCCGCACTCGAAAATGCGGGCCAGCGTCGCGAACTGTCGCGGTTTCAGGTTATGGCGCTTGAGCCGCTTCACGAAATGCGCGCTGGCGACCTGGTAAGCGTGCCGAAGAAGGTGGCCAATCTGATCGTCCAGCCTGAACGGCTCGGTGCGTTCATCTGTCACTGTCGAAGAAGCCTCCTCAGCAAGATTGACAGCAATATTTCGTTATATATATAACTTTCTATCGGGTTTCGCAGCCGCTGTTTCGGCGCGAGGCCACCGGCGATCCGGCCGGGCTTCCGCGCACGGACTCCCGGGCAGTCGGGTCATACCGGCGCAGGCGGCCCGGACGCGGATAAGATGCGCACGGGCCGGCACCAGCGTTACCCGGAGACTTAGGCCTTTCGCCAGGACAAAGCGATGAACCGTCCGCCAAGCCTCTTTATCTCTCACGGTTCGCCGATGATTCTGCTGGATGACTGCCCGGCCCGGCGGTTCATGAGCGGCTTCGGCGCCGAGCTGCGCAAGCCTGCGGCCATCCTGATGGTCTCGGCGCACTGGGATACGCCGCAGGTCACGGTCGGCACCGCGACCGAGCCTGAGACGATCCATGACTTCTTCGGCTTCCCGGAGCCGATGTACCGGTTTCGCTATGCCGTGCCGGGGGCGCCATGGCTCGCGAAGCGCACAACGGCCTGCCTGCATCAGGCGGGCTGCACGCCGGTCCTCGACGCGCAACGCGGGCTCGACCACGGAGCCTGGG
>JBJHCI010000511.1:0-1586 GCA_050485925.1 Maricaulaceae bacterium | reverse complement strand
CCTATCGTGATGGAGCCGGGTACATCGCCGGGCGACCAGACGGTGAAGCTGACCGGCTGGTCGCGGCGCGTAACGACGTGCAGGGCGCGGCCCACGCTTATGTTCGGCCCGAACACCTCCATATTCCACGGGCGCACGATCTTGGGGTCCGGCCCCAGCGCCTCGAAATGCGCCTTGAGGAAATGGGACACCCACGCGTTCTCATACGCTTCCCACGCGCTGTGCATCCAGTAGGGGCGGTGGTCACGGCGCATCGGGCGCGGTATCTCCATTCCATGAGCCAGGACAGCATAGAGACCGTGATTCTCGCCCTCGTCGAGCAGAGAGGGCCCGGCAAGTCCATCTGTCCGTCAGAGGCCGCGCGCGCCGTCTGGCCGGAGGACTGGCAAAAGCGGATGCGGGAGGTGAGGGCCGTCGCCGTCGGGATGGCCCGCAAAGGCGAGATATCCATTCTGCGCAAGGGAAAGCCCGTCGACCCGGAAGATTTCCGCGGTGTCTATCGCCTCTCGTTGCCGGTAGGTGATGGTGATTGATGACTGAATGTTTCGAGACGCTGGCTGCCGATATCCGCGCCTGCCGGGTCTGCCAGCCGCATCTTGTCCACCCATGCCGTCCGGTCCTGCAGGGCAGTGTCAGTGCCCGTATCCGCATTATCGGCCAGGCACCCGGCACGCGGGTGCAGGCTTCAGGCCGGCCCTTCACCGATCCGTCGGGGGACCGATTGCGGGACTGGATGGGGGTGAGCGAGGCCGAGTTCTACGATCCGCGCCGGTTTGCCATCACGCCGGTGGGCTTCTGCTTTCCTGGGCTGGACGCTAAAGGCGGTGACCTGCCACCCCGGCGTGAATGCGCGCCCCTCTGGCAGGACAGGCTCACCCAAAGCCTTGAAAGCGTTGAACTGACCCTGCTGGTCGGCGCCCATGCCCAGCGCCATTATCTCGACCTTGATCGGCGCGAGACCCTAACCGCGACCGTGCTGCGCTGGCGAGATTTTCTTCCCGGATTTGTTGCGCTGCCGCACCCGAGCTGGCGGAATTCAGGCTGGTTAAGACGGAACCCTTGGTTTGAAAAAGAGGTTTTGCCTTTCACTCGATCTCGCATCCGCGAAATTCTGACACCCGCACTTTGACCGGACAAAGTGTCATATATTTCCGTAACTTGCTCTTCCGTGGCGAGGGGAGTAAAGGGCGGCTCATGAATGAGGCAGACCCGGTTTCCCAAGGGTACCGAACGGGCATGAAGAACCGGCCCCAACCGTTGATCTGCTGTTTGCGCGCCGGCTGACCGGCGTAGCTCCAGACACAAGGAACTCCCCCATGAGCGTGCCTGCCAGCGTGTTCGAGCATCCCTCCTTCGACAATCACGAGAAGGTGCTGTTCGCCAATGATCCGGCGACCGGCCTCCAGACGATCATCGCGGTGCATTCCACCGTGCGCGGCCCGGCTGTTGGCGGCCTTCGCGCGCAGCAGCCCCTTCGGGGTCAGCACGACCAGGGGCTTGCGCACGTCCCGATGCATCTGGCGGCGCAGGAGGTGGAAGTACTGGGCCGCGGTGGTCGGCTGCGCCACCTGGATGTTGTCCGCGGC
>JBJHCI010000510.1:0-1587 GCA_050485925.1 Maricaulaceae bacterium | reverse complement strand
GCGCCAGCACCAGATCGATATCGTGGATCATCAGGTCCAGCGTCACCGAAACATCCAGATTGCGCGCCGACGGCGTGCCCATGCGCCGGGCGCTCAGGCGCTCAAAGCGCGGCATACTCGCCCCGAACAGGCCCATGGCGGCAAACACGAAGCGCTCCTGATGGCCGACCTGCAGGACGCGGCCATACCTGCCCGCCAGCGCGATGAGCTCCTGCCCCTCCTCCACCGTCGCGCAGAGCGGCTTTTCCACCAGCACATGGCGGCCTGCACCGAGCGCACGGCTGGCCGCGTCATGGTGGAAAAGCGCGGGGCTCGCCACGGTGATGATGTCAGCTTCCTCGATCATCGCGTTCAGCGAGGTGAAGGCGATGGCGCCATGCTGGCGCGCAATGGCGCGCGCGCGGTCACGCACCGGATCGAACACGCCGATAAACTCGGTGCGTTCATCAGCGGCATATTTACCCGCATGATAGCCGCCGAAAACGCCCGCACCGACAACGCCGGCGCGCAAGGGTTGGGATGAAGCGCTCATGGGGCGCGAGATTGCACATTGCGCGCCAGCACTCAAAGAAGAAGTTCACAATGCACCTGCGCCTGCGATTTTCCTGTTTCCGCTATGGCCGGGCAGTCCTAGCATTGGATTCTGACGTGCGGGGGAGCAGGTGATGAGCGAGGCGGAAAGCGGCAAAGAACCGGAACAGGGCAGCGGCACCCTTCGGGAGATCGCCAGCGATATTGCCGGCCTGCCGCTCGGCCGCCAGATCGTGCGCACCCTTGTCGACACGGTGATTTTCACCCCGCGCGTGTCCCATGACATTGTGAACGGCACGCGGGCTTATTTCTCGCCCTTGCGGCTTTTCCTGAGCCTTATGGGCGGCTTTATCGCGCTGGCGGCCTTTTTGGGTCTGCCAACCCTTTTCACCATCGACGCGCTGGTAACCTCCGAGGCGCAAGACCGGCTGGACGCCCTGCTGGCCGAGCACGAGGTAACCCGTCTGGAGCTCGTCACCACGCTGGACCGCTGGAGCGCCCTGCTCCACTGGCCGGTCTTCGCCCTCGGCGCCCTGCCCTATATTCTGGTGCTGAAGGCCTTCCGGCCCTCCATCGGCTGGTGGCCACACGTGCAGGTCTACCTGTTGGCCAATAACGCCATGCTCATTCTCATGCTGGCCTGCGTACCCCTGCTGCTGATCAATGAATGGCTGTTCGCGATTACCAATACCGCCACGCTGATCATCTTCTTCGTAACGCTCGCGCGCGCCGGGGCCAGCGCCTACCAGCTCAAATGGCCAGCCCTCACCGGACTGGTGCTGTCGAATATCGTGATCTCCATTCCCGCCACCGCGCTCTACGCCGCCCTGTCCCTGCTCGCGACCCATATCGTGCTGACAATGAGCTTCGGCATTTCCCTTCCCGACGTGCTGGCGGTAAACCTTGAATCCGACATTGTTGAACAAGCACCCGGAGACTGATCCGATATGAAATCCCGTGAAATCCATCTCGTGCGCCACTTCACCGGTGAGGTGAAGCCCGAATACTTCACGCTGGCTGAGGTGGAACTGCCCGAGCCCGCCGATGGCGAGGTGC
>JBJHCI010000509.1:0-1588 GCA_050485925.1 Maricaulaceae bacterium | reverse complement strand
CATCCACAACATCCTGAAAAAGGCGGAGGGCGCGCTGCCCGATCGGATCGTGCCGGACCGGTTCGTGGAAGTGGCGGAGCGCACGCTTCATGAGCGGCTGGAGGCCCTCCGTGCCAGTGTCCTGCCGCAGTTCGCGGCAGGACACTACACCGAGGGACTTGGTGCGCTTGCCGACCTGCGTGAGCCGGTGGATCGCTTCTTCGACACCGTGATGGTGATGGCCGATGACGCCGCGGTGCGCGACAACCGCCTGGCCCTGCTCAACAACCTGAGCGGGCTGTTCCTGGAAGTGGCGGACATGTCCAGGCTGCAGCCGGGTGGTGAGGGCTGAAGTTCGATTCAACATCTGCCGCGCAGACGCGCAGGCGCAGAGAACGGATTCAAAGAACGACAGGATTAACAGAATTGTTGAGGATGTACAGGATGAGCGATTGAGATCGAAAACACGCGTTACTCGATTCTGTTA
Organism: Maricaulaceae bacterium; assembly: GCA_050485925.1. Taxonomy (GTDB): domain Bacteria; phylum Pseudomonadota; class Alphaproteobacteria; order Caulobacterales; family Maricaulaceae; genus Glycocaulis. The sequence goes on along the minus strand of JBJHCI010000509.1, from coordinate 1,122 downwards.
ATCCTGTCCATTGCCTTTCTCTGCGATTCCACGCCTCTGCGGCGAGGTACTTTTCCCCGATGACCCAGCGCAAACACTTCAAGCCGCTCCTCTACCTTCGGGCCACGCTGTTCTGGCTGGGCTTCGCGCCGTCCACGATACTGTTTGCGCTGATCGGTCCGCTGACCCTGCCGCTGTCATGGCACGGCCGTTACCGGATCATGTCCCAGTGGACGCGCTTCAATGTCTGGTGGCTCGGGCTCGTCTGCGGACTTCGGTATGAGGTCAGCGGGCGCGAACATCTGGCTGGCGAGGCCGGCGTGCTGCTCTGCAAGCATCAATCGACCTGGGAAACCCTGGCCCTGCAGCGATTCATCCCGCCCCAGGTCTGGGTGCTCAAGCGTGAACTCATGCGCATACCCTTCTTTGGCTGGGGGCTCGCCGTGATGGAGCCCATTGCCATCGATCGCGGTGCCGGGCGTCGTGCGCTGGAGCAGCTGGTGGAACAGGGCAGCAACCGCCTCGGGCGCGGTCTGTGGGTCGTGATGTTTCCCGAAGGCACCCGGGTGGCGCCGGGCGCGCGCGGGCGTTACAAGCAGGGCGGCGCAGTACTGGCGGCACGCACCGGTCATCCCGTGGTACCGGTAGCCCACAATGCCGGCATCTACTGGCCCCGCCACAGTTATATCAAGTATCCGGGTACGATCCGCGTGGAGATCGGCCCACCCATCGAAAGCAGGGGCCGCGAGCCCGAGGAGATCCTCAAGGACGCGGAGGAATGGATCGAGTCGCGTCAGGCGGTACTGGACGCCGTGGAGCGTTCCTGAGCCCGTTGCCTGGTCAGGCCAGGCGCCCGGTTTGCCAACATTGATCCGGCACCCATCGCTTCTGTCCATGATGAGCGAACTGCTCAAGCTGCGGGACCGCAGTGTCTGCCACGTCGAGGGTACGTCCATGGCCGTCGATTACATCGCGGATCAGGATCTGAACGGTGTGCTGGTCAATGCGCCGGCGCTGGATCTCTGGAAATGCCTGTTCGCCGCAGAGACGCGGAGGCGCAGGGAACACAAAGGACCGGACATGATTAGCAGGATAAGATCAAATGCATTAGATATTTTTTAAATACTGTTAGATCAAATTAGT
>JBJHCI010000508.1:0-1590 GCA_050485925.1 Maricaulaceae bacterium | reverse complement strand
GTGCAGCGAGAGTTGCCGAACGTCGGATCTGGCTTGTTGGTCGTGTCCTGGTTCGGCGACGACCTGCGCTGCGGGCAATGCCGGATCCGTCCCAAGGTCGAGGCGCCGGTGCGCAAGGCAAGTCAGTTCTGGAGTGTGAGCGGGGTTTCGCGCAGCGCCGCAGCCACGCTTGCCCGCGTACACGGGGCGCCGGTCTACGGCGGGACCCCCTCGGACGCGTCGGTCTTGCAGGCCATCGCGGCGATGAATGCCGCCGGACAGAAAGTTGTCTTCTATCCGTTCATTCTGATGGAGCAGTTGGCCGGCAATACCTTACCCGATCCCTGGACCGGGGTTTCTGGACAGCCGCCGCTACCCTGGCGCGGGCGCATCACGCTTTCGGTCGCACCCGGTCGGTCCGGTACCCCGGACCGGTCCGCCGCGGCGGATGCCGAGGTTGCCGCCTTTTTCGGAACGGTCGGGCCGCAGCATTTCAGCATAAGCTCGGGAAAAGTAAACTACAGCGGCCCGCAGGAATGGTCCTACCGGCGCTTCATCCTGCATTGCGCCGCCCTCTGCGCGGCATCGGATGGGGTGGACGCCTTCTGCATCGGCTCCGAGATGCGGGCATTGACGCAGATCCGGGGCGCAGGTGACAGCTTTCCCGCTGTGGCCCGCATGATCGCCCTGCTGCGTGACGTGCGTGCCATTCTCGGCCCGGGCGTCAAGCTGACCTATGCCGCCGACTGGAGCGAATACTTCGGCTACCAGGACGGGACCGGCAACCGCTATTTCCACCTCGACCCGCTCTGGGCCGATCCGGACGTGGATTTCATCGGAATCGACAACTACATGCCACTTTCGGACTGGCGGGACGGCGAGGGGCATGCGGATGCCGTGGAATGGTCCACGATCTACGATCTGGATTACCTGAAGGCCAATGTCGCGGGGGGCGAGGGGTTCGACTGGTTCTATCCCGATGACGCGGCCCGCAGCGCGCAAGCGCGCAGCCCGGTCGCCGACGGCGTGCACGATGAGCCCTGGATCTGGCGCTACAAGGATCTGCGCGCCTGGTGGGAGAACCCGCACCACGACCGCATCGACGGTGTGCGCAAGTCGACCACCAGCCCCTGGCAGCCACGCTCGAAACCCGTCTGGTTCACCGAGATCGGCTGCGCGGCCATCGACAAGGGCACCAACCAGCCCAACAAGTTCCTCGATCCGAAATCCTCGGAATCGAGTTTGCCGTACCATTCCAACGGCCAGCGCGACGATCTGATCCAGATGCAGTATCTGCGCGCGCTGGCCGAATACTGGACCGAACCGGCGAACAACCCTGTCTCGCCGATCTATGGCGCGCCGATGCTGGACTGGAGCCGCGCGCATGTCTGGGCCTGGGACGCGCGGCCATTTCCCTGGTTCCCCGGCCGCCGTGACCTCTGGACCGACGGCGAGAACTGGGCGCGCGGGCACTGGATCACCGGCCGGGCCACCAACCAGCCCCGTGCCGCGGTGGTTGCCGAGATCTGCGAGGCGGCGGGCGTGCGCGACTATGACGTGAGCCGGCTCTACGGCGTCGTGCGGGGCTACGCAGTGCCGACAACACAGACC
>JBJHCI010000507.1:0-1592 GCA_050485925.1 Maricaulaceae bacterium | reverse complement strand
ATGGAATCGCGCAGACAGGTATTGCGGCTTATCGGCGGTTCGGCGGCCGTGCTGGCTGCCATGGGAGCAGGCGGGGCGGCCTTTGTCGCCACGCGGGAACCCGTTCACGCGCAGGCGCCGTGGTGGGCGGCCGCGGCAAGCGGTTTTGGCGAACCGCGTCTTGATGCGCTTGCATGGGCCATCCTTGCGCCCAATCCACATAACCGCCAGCCTTGGCTATTCCAACTTGCTGGCGATGACGCCATCATCGTCCATTGCGATTTGGACCGGCTGCTGCCCCATACCGACCCCGTTGACCGTCAGATCGTCATCGGCTTTGGCTGCATGCTGGAGCTGTTGCGTATGGCAGCGGCAGAGCGGGGCTTTCAGGCCCGCATCACCGCCTTTCCGGAGGGTGAACCTCAACCCAGGCTGGATACAAGGCCCATTGCCCATGTGCGGTTTGAGCCGGGCGGACGGGCAGACCCGCTCTTTGCCTGCGCCGCGGCCCGCCGCTCCAACAAGGAGGTGTTTGATGCGGCCCGGCCGGTGAGGGCGGCGGACCTGCTGGAAATTATCCGCAGGACCCAACCGGAGTTGCGCACCGAGGTGGTGGCTGACCCGGCTGGTGTGGAGGCTCTCCGCTCGCTGACATGGCGGGCGATGGCGACAGAGCTGACCACCGCCCATACCCACCATGAAAGCATCGCGCTGATGCGGATCGGACGGGCCGAGATTGAGGCCAATCCGGACGGAATCGCGCTGTCGGGGGCGGCTTTGGAACTGATGAGCGCGGCGGGATTAGTGACCCGCGAGAGCCTGTCTGATCCAGGCTCCATGGCTTTTCGTCAGACGTTGGCAATGTATGAGCAGATTACGTATTCGGCCATGGCCCATATCGCGCTCGTCTCGCCGGGAAACAGCCGGAGGGAGCAGATCACGGCGGGGCGCGACTGGCTACGGATCAATCTTGCCGCGACGGCACTGGGCCTTGGCCTGCATCCACTCAGCCAGGCTTTGCAGGAATATCCCGAGATGCGTGCTTTTCGCGGCGAAGCTCATGCGCGGCTTGCCCCTGATGGCGGCACCGTGCAAATGCTGGGTCGGCTGGGATATGGACCGGAAACGACGCCCGCACCGCGCTGGCCGTTGAACACAAGGATAGTGCAGGTTTGAGCGAGGGATCAGGACAGGCGGGGCAATCGGTTTTCGCGGTTCTCAATGAGATAGCGATCATCGCCCAGCTGTCCGGCAATGCTTTCCTGAAGCGCTTGCCGGACGGGCTGCAGCTGGCCCAGTTCGGTGTACTCAATCACATGGTCCGCCTCGGTGATGGCTGGACGCCGGTAAGGCTAGCCAGCGCTTTTCAGGTGACCAAGGGCGCGATGACCAACACGCTCCAGCGGCTGGAGGCGCGCGCTCTGGTGCGTATCGAGCCCGATCCGGACGACGGCCGCTCCAAGCGCGTCTTCATCACCGAAGCGGGCCGAGCGATGCATGGGCGCTGCGTGGCCGCGCTCGCACCGGAGCTAGCCGCGCTGCAAACCGCGCTGGGAGCAGACCGGTTTGCCCGCCTCCTGCCCGATCTTCAGGCGCTTCGCGCGCATCTGGAT
>JBJHCI010000506.1:0-1594 GCA_050485925.1 Maricaulaceae bacterium | reverse complement strand
GCCGGATAGTCATCAATCACCACCCGGTTTTTGGGGATGTAGATCAACCAAAGGCCGCGAGACGTCGGTCTCCAACGTTGTAGGTCCTTGCCTTCGACATATGGTTTGAGAAGTTCGTTTGAGCGGGGATCTTGGGCACAGAGCCGCTGCTTGGTTGGTGTATCAATAATGAACGCTGCATTGAGGCCAGAGGCCACGCCACGCATCGTTGCACCATAGACTTCCTCTAGTGTTCGCCACCTGACACAAGATTCCCAGCAGCGTCAGAGTGTGCCATACCCAGCGCATGAGACGCCCTGACATCTGCCTTTATCTTGGCCCCGCCGACCGTGCTGAGCTTGAAGCTCTGGTGACGAACCGCAATACGCCGCGCAAGCTGGTGTGGCGGGCCGGGATCGTGCTGGGCACGGCGGATGGTCACGGCACCTTCGAGATCATGCGGCGGACTGGCATGTCGAAACCGACGGTCTGGCGCTGGCAGGAGCGGTATCTCGACGAGGGCGTGGCGGGGCTGAAGCGGGACAAGACGCGGCCCTCGCGTGTGCCGCCGCTTCCCATGGAAACAAGGCTGAAGGTGATCGCGAAGACCGTGCAGGAGAGCCCGCCGAATGCGACGTATTGGAGCCGCGCGCTGATGGCTGAAGCGATGGGTATATCGCCCTCGAGTGTGGGCCGGATATGGGCCGATGCCGGGTTGAAGCCGCATATCGTGAAGGGGTTCAAGGTCTCGAACGACCCGCTGTTCGAGGAGAAGGTGACCGATATTGTCGGGCTTTACCTCGATCCGCCGGACCGGGCGGTGGTTCTGTGTGTCGACGAGAAATCCCAGATCCAGGCGCTCGACCGGACCCAGCCGGGGCTGCCGCTGAAGAAGGGCCGCGCGGCCACCATGACCCACGACTACAAGCGCCATGGCACGACCACGCTGTTTGCCGCGCTCGACGCGAAATCGGGTAAGGTCATCGGCGATTGCATGCCCCGCCACCGCGCCAAGGAGTTCCTGAAATTCCTGCGCCAGATCGCCAAGGCTGTGCCCGCGCGCCGCGATGTGCATCTGGTTCTCGACAATTACGCCACCCACAAGACGCCCGAGGTGAAGGCCTGGCTGGACAAGCACCCGCGCTTCAAGCTGCATTTCACGCCCACCAGCGCCTCATGGTTGAACTTGGTAGAGCGCTTCTTTGCCGAGATCACCACACGGCGCATCCGCCGTGGCAGCTATTCCAGCGTCGATGATCTGAAAGCGGCGATCTACGACTATCTGGCCCACCACAACGAGAAGCCGAAGCCGTTCAGGTGGACCAAGAGCGCAGAAGACATCCTCGCCCGTGAGCGCCGAGCCCTCGACGCGCTGGATGAAATCAGGGGAAACAGGTAGGAAGTGTCAGACTCGGAACACTAGTCTTGCGAACCTTTGGGCATCATTTGTGTCGCGAACCCAACAAGTCGTGCAATCATGTTTTTTCTTGGTTTTCTTCGAAGAACGACCACACCAGCTGCGTTTAGGCCGAGGTTCCAAGACCGATTTTGCCAGAAGTGTCCCTTTAGTTCGGCCGCACCCTCACAAACGTTAAGCACAGCAGATCCATAGAAC
>JBJHCI010000505.1:0-1599 GCA_050485925.1 Maricaulaceae bacterium | reverse complement strand
CCACATCAGGACGGGAACCCTCACCAGCATCCCGCTGATCGCGTAGGCGGCGGCGATGGCGAGCACCCCGAACGGAAGAGCCGCCACAAGGACAATTGTGGTGAGGACGGCGTTGATCGCGGTCGCCCCGACATCAAGCGCGCCGCGAAACAGGAACGGAAAGCACAGCACGTTATTGACCTGATTGGGGAAATCAGACCGACCGGTGGCGATGATCGCGTCAGAGCGTACCGCCTTGATCTCGTCCGGCATGATCTCCGGCGTCGGATTGGCCATCGCAAAGATGATCGGATCGGCCGCCATGGATTTCACCATGTCGGTGCTGACGACACCGCCCGCCGATAGGCCCAGCATCACGTCTGCATCCACCATGGCGTCGGCCAGCGTGCGCCGGTCTGTTTTGCGCGCATGGGCGGCCAGGCGCGGATGGAGGTCATCGCGGCCGGTATGCACCACGCCGTTCACGTCCACAATGGTGACATTATCGTGCTGAACGCCGAGCGATTTGATCAGTTCGAGGACGGAGAGGCCCGCCGCCCCGGCCCCAACCAGCACCACCTTGATGTCCTCAAAGCGGCGGTTTGTGAGATGGCAGGCATTCATCAAACCCGCCGCCGCGATGATAGCCGTACCGTGCTGGTCATCATGGAAGACCGGGATATCGAGGCGCTCACGCAGTTTCGCTTCGATTTCAAAGCATTCCGGGGACTTTATGTCTTCAAGGTTTATGCCCCCAAAGCTGTCCCCGAACCCGGCCACGCAATCGATGAACTTCTCTGGGTCCTCGTAGTCAATTTCCAGGTCGAAGGCATCGATATCAGCAAAGCGCTTGAAGAGCACCGCCTTGCCTTCCATCACCGGCTTGGAGGCGCGCGGCCCCAGATTGCCCAGCCCCAGAATGGCCGTGCCGTTGGAGACGACCGCCACCATATTGCCCTTGGAGGTATAGTCGTAAACGGCATCCGGATTGGCGGCGATCTCGCGCACAGGGGCAGCTACGCCAGGGCTATAGGCCAGAGCCAGATCCCGCTGGGTCGCCATGGGCTTTGTGGGCGCAAGCGCCAGCTTGCCGGGCGGGTCTTCACGGTGGAACGCGAGCGCGTCCTCATAAGTGCGCGAGCTGGACGTGTCTGGCGGACTCATTTCGGGCATCGGATACACTTTCAGGTCGGCAAGTCAGGCTGAAGGGCTTGGTTAAAGGCTATAGCTGCGCAGAACCGTCTCGGCTAGCGCTTCAGACGGGCCAGCGCTGCAAGGCGCTCTTGCTCGCGCCCAAGACTTTCCAGCGCAGCCGGAATCACGTCCAGCAGGTCTTCTGCCGTACCGCCGGGCGGCAGGTGATAGCCCGCCTCGCCATGGAGGAAGGTGGCTGACCGCGCGGCCTCGAACGGCGCAATCCCTTGTGCCATCAGAGCGCCGATAATCCCGGCCAGCACATCACCGCTGCCTGCCGTGGCGAGGCGTGCGCTGGCGTGGATATTCACCGCTACCCGACCATCAGGGTGCGCAATCACTGTGGCAGGGCCTTTCAGCAGCACGATGGCTCCAGACTGTTGTGATGCGGCTCTTGTAGCCTCCAGCGGACTGGCGCTGGCATCC
>JBJHCI010000504.1:0-1606 GCA_050485925.1 Maricaulaceae bacterium | reverse complement strand
CGGCCTCATCCTTGCCTTCCTGTTCGGCGTGCTGATGGGTAGCTGGATCGCCGGCGGTGTGGTCGGCCTGCTCTTTGCGGCCGGTTTCACCGCCGTGCTGGTCTTGACCGCGCGCGGCGCGAGCAAGAAGAAAAAGAAGACGCGGCTGCGTTAGCGTCTTTTTCCCGGCTTGGCTTCTGACGGTTTGAACTCCGCCACGCGCAGCTTGGTCTTGTGATCGGCGGGGCCCTTTTTGCCGTCCGGCCATAGGCCCCGATAATAGTCTTTCTGCCATTTTTCATCCGCTGCGGCCTGGTCGCCGGACTTGAGCCGGGCGGAGAAATCGCCTCGGCTCACCCGCCATATCTCCATCTGCTCAGCCGCTTTCGGATCGGCATGCAGGGTGCGGATTTCCGGCGTGATCCGGTCGAATAGGTCCCGGCGCACCGGGAAGAAATGGGCGATGGCCTCCCCGGCTTCAAAGCGCACCTCGCCGGGGCGGGTGAAGCGCCAGTTCATGGTGAAGGAATAGGGACTCCAGTCGGTTTCGATCACGCCGGAGAGCGGCGCGATCCCGTCCTTCACGCCATTGACCGGGCCGCTAACCCATATGTTCCATCCCGGCGGGGTGCGCAGGAGAAAGCCCATCTCGAAGGTGAGGATGCCGGAGCCGAAATTGGCCATCGCGCTGCCCGGCTGATGCAGGGTCAGCGGATCATCCAGCACCACCTCGACATCTTCCACCCTGACCCCGCCATTCCAGCGCGCGGTCAGGCCGGTGGGGGTGAACACCTCCCAGCCATGCTGGTTGGCGACCGCCAGCGGCAGGCAGCGATAGGCAAAGCTTTCGGGCGTCTCATCCATCCAGTCGCGCCGGCCGGAGGCAGCGCGGATGGTGGGCTCTTGCGCGGCGAGCGGATGGCAGATGAGCTTCATGGGGCGAATTCCTGCGGAGTACGGTCATTGCACGACCCTAGCGCGGGCTCAGTCCTTCGAGAACCGTGTCCATCAGGCGGTCGGCAAACTGCTCATCCAGTCCTTCATGACCCACCAGCACCCGGAAGAAGACGGGCCCGTAAATGGCATCCAGCGCCGCTTCAATATCGACGCCGGGTCGGACATGGCCTTCCCCGATCGCCTGCTTGATCAAAGCACGCCCGGCGGTGCGGCTCGAAAGGATCACCTGGCTGCGGAAGGATTTGAAGATCTCCGTATCGCGCGAGGCCGAAGCCACCAAAGCAGCCGCTGACCGCCCGATCCGGCTGGCGAACACCTCCACCACAAAGCGTACCTGACGGCGCAGGGCGGCAATCGCCGGGCCGCTGCCATCGTCGTCGGGTGCATCGGGGGCCGCTTCGATGAGAGCGGCCATGGCCAGCGCCTGCGCGTTGGGCCAGGAGCGGTAGAGCGTCGGCTTGCCCACCTTGGCGCGCGCCGCCACCGCCTCCATGGTCAGCGCCGTCACCCCGCCCTCTTCCAGCAGGGCATAGGCGGCCTCCAGCACACGCCGGCGCGCTGCTGCATCTCTTGGTCTGCCCCGCTTTTCCTCACCGGCCATGAAACCGCTTGCCTTCAACTATATTTTCGTTACGATACGTAACGTAATTATTCTAGCGGAGTATGATTG
>JBJHCI010000503.1:0-1614 GCA_050485925.1 Maricaulaceae bacterium | reverse complement strand
GAATGACCTTGTTGACGCTGCCTGCCATATCCGGACCCTCGTGCTACTTGCGCTTTTCTCTAAAATGTTCACATATTGTTCCGCCCGTCAATGGGCGAGTCGGCTGGTAGTTCACTCCATCGCGCCAAGGGTGTCCATGCGGGCTGTGCGAACAGGACTGAACATATTTGCCTTCTGGCATGCCGCAGCGGTGGCAGCGGCCCGCCTCACGGTTTACTTAACGCCTTTCCGGCGCTGTCCGGATGAACCATTGCAGGATTGCCGAACTCCATGGCCGACCCGTTGAAGCATATTTCAGTGCGCGGCGCGCGCGAGCATAACCTGAAGGACGTTTCGGTTGATCTGCCGCGCGACAAGCTGATCGTGTTCACCGGGCTTTCGGGCTCGGGCAAGTCTTCGCTCGCCTTTGACACGATCTATGCCGAGGGCCAGCGCCGCTATGTGGAGAGCCTTTCGGCCTATGCGCGCCAGTTCCTGGAGCTGATGAGCAAGCCGGATGTGGACTCCATCGAGGGGCTGTCGCCGGCCATCTCCATCGAGCAGAAGACCACCTCCAAGAACCCGCGCTCGACCGTGGGCACCGTCACCGAGATCTATGACTATATGCGCCTTTTGTGGGCGCGGGTCGGCATCCCCTACTCGCCTGCGACCGGGCTTCCCATCACCTCGCAGACCGTCTCACAGATGGTCGACAGGCTGATGGGGCTGGAGGACGGCACCCGGCTCTACCTGCTCGCGCCTATCGTGCGCGGGCGCAAGGGCGAATACCGCAAGGAGTTTGCCGAGCTGATGAAGCAGGGCTTCCAGCGCGTGAAGGTGGACGGGGCGTATTACACGCTGGAAGAAGCCCCTGAGCTCGACAAGAAGTTCAAGCACGATATCGACGTGGTTGTGGACCGGGTGGCGATCCGCGAGGGGCTGGAACAGCGCCTGGCCGACAGCCTGGAAACCGCGCTGCGCCTCGCCGACGGGCTCGCCATCGCCGAATTTGCCGACAAGACCGGTGAGAAGGGCGTAGCCGAACGCATCATCTTTTCGGAGAAGTTTGCCTGCCCTGAGACCGGCTTCACAATCGAGGAGATCGAGCCGCGCCTCTTCTCCTTCAACAATCCGTTCGGGGCCTGCCCGGCCTGTGATGGCCTTGGTGTCAGCCTGAAATTTGACGAGGCGATGATCATCCCGGACCGGGACAAGAGCCTTTATGACGGCGCGGTGGCGCCGTGGAGCCGGGCGACCTCCAAGCTCTACCAGCAGACCCTGCAGGCGCTCGCCGACCATTATGGCGCCAGCATGCACAAGCCATGGCGCACCCTGCCGGAAAAATTCCAGCAGACCGTCCTCTATGGCACGCCCGACAAGATCAAATTCACCTATGAGGACGGGCTTCGCCAGTTCTCCACCACCAAGACGTTCGAAGGGGTGATCCCCAACCTCGAACGGCGCTGGCGGGAGACCGATTCCGCCTGGGTGCGCGAGGAGCTGGGCCGCTTCCAGTCCAACCAGCCCTGCGAGACCTGCCACGGCAAGCGCCTGAAGCCTGAAGCCCTTGCGGTGAAAATCGGCGGCTATAACATCTCGCAGGCCGGCGAGCATTCCATCCGCGAAGCGCTGACC
>JBJHCI010000502.1:0-1619 GCA_050485925.1 Maricaulaceae bacterium | reverse complement strand
CTTGTGCGCAATGGCCCAGCGCGGCGCGCGCGCGACAAAGCCTAGGCGCTCCTGCCAGTCCAGCCGGTCCACCTTGTAGACCACCCCGTCAATATCATAGCCGAGCGCGGCCCGGCGCTCTTCCAGCGACCGGTAATGGGCCAGCAGCGCGTCCACGCTCTCACAGCGCACCATGTCCGGACTGGTCTGGAAACCGAGTGCGTCAAGCCGCGCCACCGCTTCGCTCTGCGTCACGCCCAGGGGCTCGGAAAGCTCTCCCCACGTATAGGCGAAAAAGCGTAAGGGCCGCGTGGCCGTCACTGCCGGGTCGATCTGGCGCAGCGAGCCCGCCGCCGCATTGCGGGGGTTCTTGTAGGCAGGCTTGCCGGCCGCTTCTTGAGCCTCATTCAGCGCCGCAAAGTCGGCATGGCTCAAATAGACTTCGCCGCGCACTTCCAGCACGTCCGGCACATCGCCTTGCAGCTCGTTGGGTATCTCAGGCAGCGTCTTCAGGTTTTCGGTGACGTTTTCGCCCGTCTGCCCGTCCCCGCGCGTCGCGCCGGTGACGAGCACGCCCTTTTCATAGCGTAGAGAGGCCGACAGTCCGTCAATCTTCGGCTCCGCGGTGAAGGCCAGCTCGTCACTCTCCGACAGGCGCAGGAAGCGGCGGATGCGGGTATCAAAATCGCGCACATCCTCTTCGGTAAAGGCATTGCCGAGCGAGAGCATCGGCACGGCGTGGCGCACTTGCGAAAACTTGCCAGATGGCTTTGCCCCGATGGTCCGGCTCGGGCTTGTCGCGTGGGCAAGCTCCGGGAAGGCCGCTTCCAGCGCCTCCAGCCGCGCGCGTAAGCCGTCATACTCCGCGTCCGAGATAACCGGCGCATCCTCGGCGTAATAGGCGCGGTCATGGGCTGCAATCTCTTCGGCGAGGCGCTTATGCTCGGCAGCGGCGGCGTCGGGAGAGAGGTTCTCGATTTCAGATATCATGACGCCGCGCCTCCCTTTTGGGCACGTTCAAGATGCAGCAGCGGGTATGGCCGTCCGCCATCGTCTGTTTCGCTCCGGCCCGTCTGAACGAAACCCAGGCGCTGATAAAATACGAGCGCGTCCGGATTGCCTTCATTCACATCAAGCCTCACGGGCTGTCCGGGCTTCGCGACATGTTCCAGCAGCGCCCTGCCCACACCCTTTCTGAAATGGCGGGGCCTCACGAACAGGGAATCGATGACAAGCCACGCGCCATCCAGTCTGGCACCCAGAAAGCCCGCCGGTTCGCCTTCCACTTCACCCACCAGCAGCGTCGCGCTGGGCAAATACTGATCCCGAACCAGTTCCGCGATGTGTAGCCGGTCGTTCTCCGTCAGGAAGGCGTGAGTGGCATCCACCGCTTCGGCCCAGACATCGAACAGCGCGGGCCTATCTGCAGGCTGGGCATCTCGGATAATAATCGTCATGACGCCATCAGCTCGTCTGCGGCGGCGCGTGCGGCTTCGGGCATGTCCGCGCCCGTAAACATGCGCGCGATCTCCTCGCGGCGGGTCTGGCCGGTCAGCAAGGCGACATGGGTGCGCATGGCACCACCCGCATCGTCCTTGGCAATTTTCCAGTGATGATCGGCGCGTGCGGCCACTTGCGGC
>JBJHCI010000501.1:0-1620 GCA_050485925.1 Maricaulaceae bacterium | reverse complement strand
ACCGCTGACTCCCACCCTCCCGCGCACTACCGGGTGCGGTTTGTTGCCGGCGCGCACATTGATGGCGCGATCACCTGGGCAGCTCAGCTGAACAAGACGGGCGGCGCGCATTTCGGCGGCCGTATCGCCTTTCTGCCCGATGACACGCTCCTGCTGACACTGGGTGACGGGTTCGAGTTCCGCGAAGAGGCCCAGAACCTTTCCAACCATTTCGGCACCATCGTGCGGCTGAACCGCGATGGCAGTGCGCCCGCCGATAATCCCTTTGCAGGGCAGGAGGGTGCGCTGGCCGACATCTGGTCCTATGGCCACCGCAATGTGCAGGGCATTGTCTATGACGCGCAAACCGGCCGCGTCTGGTCCCATGAACACGGCCCGCGCGGCGGGGACGAGCTGAACCTCATCGCGCCGGGCCAGAATTATGGCTGGCCTATCGTCACCTCCGGGCTCGACTATTCCGGCGCGCGCATCACGCCCTTTACCGACCATGAGGGGCGCTTCACCGCGCCCGTGCGCGAATGGCTGCCTTACTCCATCGCGCCTGCAGGCCTTGCCATCTATCGCGGTGAGGCATTCCCCAACTGGGATGGCGATCTTTTGATCGCGGCCCTTGCAGGCCAGGCCCTCCACCGCGTGGTGATCGAGAACGGGGAAGCCGTGGCGGAAGAAGTGCTCCTGAGCGATCTCGGCCAGCGTATCCGGGATGTCCGCGTGGGGCCGGACGGCCTTGTTTACGTGCTCACCGACGCGTTCGATGGCGCGCTGCTGCGGCTTTCTCCGGCCGATTGACATATCGGTCAGTGAAGGGGCTGGCCATAATCGCGTGAAAGGTGTTCACTCCCCGTCAAAGACAAGGGCCGGGGCGGATTCGTGCGCGACCGGCTGCAGACACAAGGGGAGGCGCGCATGAAGCGCATACTGATCGGCCTGGTGGCCGTGATCGTTGTGGCAGCTCTGGCCTTTGGCGGCTGGTATTACCGGCCTTGGTCGCCCTATTCGCCCGCCAGTGTGCGCGCGCTAGACGATCCCGAGCAGTATGTCACCACCTTCCAGCGCATGGACGAGATCCTGCCGAACGCAGTGATCGCGGCCACCAACCCTGCGCCGCTGCCGCGCAATCTCCAGCCGCTGGACGTTATGTATGAATGGGAGGGTGAGACCCGTTCGCTCGACGACTATCTGGTAGCCGCGCGCGCCACGGGCCTGACCGTGCTGCGCGATGGCGAAGTGATCCACCAACGCTTCTTCCACGGGGCTGATGAGGCAACGCGCTTCACCTCCTGGTCGGTGGGCAAGAGCTTTGTGGCGAGCCTCATCGCCATGGCGCTGGATGAAGGCCTGATCGAGAGCCTTGATGATCCGGCAGAGCGCTATGCGCCGGAATATGCCGGCACCTATTACGGCACGGTCACGCTGCGCCATCTGCTGATGATGTCAGCCGGGATCAATTTCAATGAGGAATACTCGCCCGACCGGCCGTCCGATGTGCGCCCGTTCTTCTTCAATGCCTTCATTCTGGGCCGCAGCCCGGATACACTGGCGCGCGCCTTCGGGGCCAATGACAAGGTGCCCGGCGAGCATTTCCATTACGCCTCCACCAACACGCAAGTGCTATCTGCC
>JBJHCI010000500.1:0-1623 GCA_050485925.1 Maricaulaceae bacterium | reverse complement strand
CGGTGATATTGTACAGGGGTCCAGCTTCCTGTTGCCAGAAGAAACGAAAACTCCACCCGCGTCTGGTCTGCAATGGGCCGGATAACACCGATACGCAGGGCTCCAGGCTGAAGAGTTCCGCCCCGATAGAAGGAATACAAGAACTCTGTTCCCGGTTCGGGCCGCAGCTCACTGAAATCGATGGCCGGGCAGGTGCTTTCCAGAATTGCCGCCACAGCAACCGCGCTGGCTGAAAAGATCATTTGGCCTCATCCTTTCTCAGCAATGTACCTGCCCCGGCGTCTTCATACAGAGCCGGAGCAGGCGATAAAGCACGGATCTAGATACAGGCGAATGCGCAACCGGCCGCGCAAGCCTGATAAAGTTCGAAGTCGTGTCCGTATTCCAACTGACAAAATGCAAGGCAAGTATGGCAATTTGCCCACACTGCTCCACTGAGAGCCAGCGCCATGATGGCGGCCGCCGAGGCCGCAAAAATGCGCTTCATCTTGAGGTTCCTTCAGTTGGTTTCTGAAAAAGACACCTTGCAAGGCTTGGAAAGAGTATCCTGCCAGTGCAGGGGGGGGGCAACCCAAAAGTGTAACTTCGGATAAAAAACTCGCCTTTGGCGTGTTGTCGCGGTCACGATGCAGGGCGGAGCCGTCGCGAAGTTGTGCTGCCCGCCCGCGATTGACCCCGCCCCGCCCGCTTGCCACCGTGCGGGTGAAAAATGGCGGGAGGGCGGTTCATGCAGGATCTTGTACGCAGCGCGGTGGTGACCGGCGCGTCTACCGGCATTGGCCGGGCATGCGTGGAAAAATTCGTGGCCGAGGGCTGGCAGGTCTTTGCCAGCGTGAGGAAAGCCGAGGATGGCGAGCGCCTTAAAGCCGAGATCGGCGAGGCGGTCATTCCGCTCATCTTCGATGTGACCGACGGCGAAGCGGTGGCCAAAGCAGGCGAGCATGTGCGCGAGGCACTGATGGGCTCCACCCTCGGCGCGCTGGTCAACAATGCCGGCATCGCGGTGGCCGGGCCTCTCCTGCATCTGCCCATCGAGGAGATGGAAAAGCAGATGGATGTGAACGTCACCGGCCAGCTGCGCGCGGTGCAGGCCTTCGCGCCGCTGCTGGGGGCAGACCGGAGCCTGTCCGGACCGCCGGGGCGGATCGTGAATATCTCGTCCGTGGCGGGCTTCAGCGCCAATCCGCTGCTCACCCCCTATTCCTGCTCGAAATTCGCGATGGAAGCCTTCACGCAAGGCCTGCGGCGCGAGCTGATCATGTATGGCATTGATGTCGTCGCGATCAATCCAGGGCCCATCGCGACGCCGATCTGGGACAAGGCGGAGGCGATGGACGCCGAGCAATACGCCGGCACCGATTATATCGGCGCGATCCGGCGTATTCTGGGCTACATGCTGGAACGCGGCCGCAGCGGCATGCCCGCCTCACGGGTCGCCGACGCCGTGTGGACGGCCGTCACAACGCCCAAGCCAAAGCTCAACACCGTCATCACGCCTGAACCCTTCACCCAGTTTCTGCTGGGCGTTCTGCCTGGCCGCATGTCTGACCGTCTGATCACCAAGCGCCTGGGCCTGACGCCCGAAGCACTCGATCAGGCCCGCAAATGAGGAGAGTGCCCATG
>JBJHCI010000499.1:0-1635 GCA_050485925.1 Maricaulaceae bacterium | reverse complement strand
AAGCCGGGTTGGCCGGGCACGCCGACATTGGCCGCACCCGAGGCTGCGGTTTCCAGATATAGATTGTCGCCCGCGGCCTCGAGGCCGGCCTCGTTGGCGAAGGTGATCAGTTCCAGCTGCCCGAGGATCTGGGGTTCGGCATCGCCATCAAGTGTCACCTGGACCTGGCCCTGTTGGTTCACCTCCACCCGGCGCGCTTCCTCGGGGATCGCAATGCCGGGCATGACCATATATCCGTCGGAGGTGACAAGCTGGCCTTCCGGGCTGCGCGAGAAATTGCCCGAGCGGGTATAGGCTTCACCGCCATTGGGCAGTTCGATACGGAAATAGCCGCGCCCGGAAATCGCCAGATCCAGCTCATTGCCTGTCTGTGAGAGGCTTCCTTGTTCGGTGATGCGGTATACTGAACCGGCTTGTACCCCAAGGCCGATCTGAAGTCCGGTCGGCACGATAGTGCCGGCATCGGAGCTCGCCGCGCCGACCTGACCCAGATTCTGGTAGAGCAGGTCCTGGAACTCTGCCCGCTGCCGCTTGAAGGCAGTCGTATTCATGTTGGCGAGGTTGTGGGCGATCACCTCAACATTGAGCTGCTGGGCTTCCATTCCGGTCGCGGCGGTGGACAGTGCACGCATGGATCAGTTTCCTCGTTCTTTATCGGTTATCCCGGCCGGCCGAGACGCTCGATCGCCTTGCGGCTGAGCTCATCGGCCTGCTGGAGCATGCGAGTGACAGAGCTATAGGCACGCGAAACTTCCATCATGGAGGTGATCTCCATGATCGGGCGGACATTGGACGACTCCACAAAGCCCTGCCGGACTGTGTCGCCCATGGCGATCTCGCGTGCGGCATCATCCGGCGCGGTGTAGCGGTTCTCGCCCATCTTGGAGAGCACGCCGGGATCATCAAAACGCATCACGGCAATCCGGCCGGCGGGCAGGCCGTTCTGGGTGAGCTCGCCGGTGGAGGTGATGGTAACGGCCCCCGCTTCGGGGTCGATCGTAATCGGCGCACCGCCTTCATCGAGCACGCGCGCTCCGTCCTGCGCGATCAGCGTGCCACCGGCATCCATGGAGAAGCGGCCATCGCGGGTAAAGCGTTCGCCCTGGGGTGTATCGAGGACGAAGAAGCCCTCGCCGGTAATAGCGAGATCCAGCGGGCGACCGGTCTGCTCCAGCGATCCTTGCGAGAAATCCCGCCCCATGCCCCATTCGGCAACATAGTTGAGGTGAGCCGGCCCGTCTTCTGACCGCGCCCGCGTGTAGGGGTCAGCCTCCACGAGCAGGCGCTCAGCCTTGAAGCCCGCCGTGGACACGTTCGCGATATTGTTGGCGGTGATGTCGAGGGCCCGGCGCAGCACCTGCTGCTGGCTAAGGCCTATCATCATCATGTTATCCATCGCGCTTGTTAGCCCTTTCTGGCCGTCTACCGCGTCCGGCCGGACTTTCGCCAGCCGTGCGCAGTGCGCTACGCAACAGGCGTGCCATGGTTAATATTCATAAATTTCAATTTGTTAGGGCATGTGTCTGCCGGACTAAACGCGCTTGCCCGGCAGGTGGTGCAGCCAAAGGCGGAAAAAACTGCCTATTGGGGCCGCTTTCCCAACGGATCGTTAACCCGGGTCAGCCCTAATCCTTG
>JBJHCI010000498.1:0-1639 GCA_050485925.1 Maricaulaceae bacterium | reverse complement strand
TTCTCCGGCATCGATGTCAGCAAGATGCTGATCGACTGGGTGGAGGCGAAAAGAGGCGGCGCAGGACGGTGATTGATCCCTTACACCTGAAAATGCAATGGGCGCTCTCCTATCCGTTCACGCGGCCGGAGGGCGATTTCCTGTTCGTAGATGGCCGCACGCTCGATCTCCGGTCCACAAAGGGCCCGATCAGCGGCTGGCAGGTGGCCGATGGCGGGCATATCCGGTCGCTGGCCGATGTGGTGGGGGCAGACAGGGCAAAACGCCTTGATGAGGGCGTGTATCACCCGGTGGTGGCGGTGGGCTCCAATGCCGCGCCGGTGCAGCTTCAGAGGAAGTTTGCACGGTACATTGATGATGTGGTGATCCCGGTCATCGCGGTCCGCCTGCCCGGCCATGTCATCTGCTGGGCCAATCGCATCGCCGCCTATGGCTCGGTGCCTGCGACGCTGGCCGAGGAGCCGGGCGCCAGCGTGTCGGCCTGGGCGACGCTCCTCTCCCCGCGCGACTACGCGCTGATGAACGCGACCGAAGATCTGGGCGTCGTCTATGAGGCGGTGCCGGTCTCCGTGGAGGGCGCGCCGGAGGCCGTGCATGGACCGTTCGAGGCTTATCGCTGCCTGACCGGGCATATGGGCGTGCGCGTCAGCGCGTTCAGCGCGGTGAACTCGAACCTGCCGCAGGGCAATCAGTGGACCGCGCAGGAGCTGGCCATCTCCCGCCTCGGCGTCGAGACACCGGTGGACCGGTTTGTCGCCGAAACGGTGAGCGATGCGGGGCTGGCGGCAGAACGCGACCGCGCACTCAGCCGGGCCGTGCCGGACCGATCCTGATTCCGATCCTGCTTTCGGGGCTATTTCGGGAAACCGCCCGCCTTGGCCAGCGCCGAGGCGATAGGGTGTTTGAGGGCCTCGGTTTCCAGCCAGCGGGCCGTGGCGATCATGGCATCAAGATCAATGCCGGTATCAAAGCCTGCCCGTTCGAGCATGTAGACCACATCCTCGGTGGCCACATTGCCGGTGGCGCGCGGCGCGAACGGGCAACCGCCAATCCCGCCGGCCGAGGCGTCAATCACGCTCACCCCGGCCTCAATGGCGGCATAGACATTGGCGATGGCGGTGTTGCGCGTGTTGTGGAAGTGCAGGCGCAAGATCAGCTCCGGCGCGGCCTCGCGCACGATCTCCACCGCTTTGGTCACCTGCCAGGGCGTGGCAACGCCTATCGTGTCGCCCAGCGCGATCTCCACTGCCCCGGCGGCGGCCGCGCGCGCGGCCAGCTCGCCGAGGATCGCCGGGTCCACCTCGCCGTCAAACGGATCGCCGAACGCCACCGAAATGGTGGCTGAGAGGGGGATGCGCGCGTCATGGGCCAGGATCGCGATCCGGTCCAGCAGGTCTGCCGTATCCAGCGGGGTGGCGTTCTGGTTCGCCCTGCCGAAGCCTTCAGAGGCGACCATCACGAAATTGATCTCGTCGCATTCGGCCTCTATGGCCGCGCGCATGCCGCGCTCGTTCAGCGCCAGGCCGATATAGGAAACGCCGCGGTCTCTGGGCACCCGCGCCATGATCTCGGTGGAATCGGCCATGGCAGGCACCAGCTTCGGATTGACGAAGCTGGCCGCCTCCATGCGCTTCACGCC
>JBJHCI010000497.1:0-1654 GCA_050485925.1 Maricaulaceae bacterium | reverse complement strand
TCCACCCACTGGGATAGAATTATCCTGTTCAGGAGGTGGATTGCCCCCATCGAGAGGTCCGAGATGATTGTTGGTGCAGGGTTGGCTGGTCAGCCCGAGATTGGACAGCGAGCTTCGATCTTGGTTGCGATTTCAATCGAGTGGATAAAGCAACGGCTTACGTTGATGGACGTGTGCGTTGCTTCGAAAAGCAAGGTAGTGTGCTGGACTTGTACCGATTTCTCCGTAGGTCGGAGTGCTTGAGGGTTTCGAGCACTCCGTAGCAGCTCTTGCGCGAGCTCAGAAAGACATGGTCTACGTCAAGCGCTGTGCCGAGCGCTTGAGGAGCCGTCCATCTGGCCGCGCTTGTGACATCCGAGAAATGACACAATCACACGCGCCTCGGGTATCCGAACGCTTGGGTCGGCTTACACGAGATCGTTGGTGCGCAGAGTGGATGGTATGGTGCCGGATCAGCGGCGACGCAGGGCCTACTTGATCAACAACTCGCTCTCACTTTTCCCCGCCGCGAGGGCAGCGGTAAACCATGCCGGACGACGCCCACGACCGCTCCAAGTCTCAGCTGAATTCTCCGGGTTGCCGTACTTCGCCACTGCGGCAGCTCGGCGCTTCTTGGATTTTGAGCTATCGACCAGTTGCGCCAGCGTGAAACCCATTTCCTTGGCTTTCGCTTCAAGTTCGGCTTTCGCCTTTGCCAAGGCGCGCTCTTCATAAGAGGCGATCGCACGATCCAGGTTCTTGCGAAGTGCTTTCAGCTCTTCAAGTGAGAGCTTCTCAATATTGATAGCCATCGTGTCAGTCCCCCGTTTTGATTTCTCTCCCTGTAATTACATTGCGAGCGCACCGCAATAGCATGACAAGCCTGTTCGCGGCCAGGCAATCGAAAAGCTCTTCGAAGGTCCGTTCGACTTCACTCGCCCGACAGCCGATCTCACGCTGAAACGTCTATCGGTACAGGGCTTGCTCGCGTCGGGCGTTCAATAGCTGTGGCTATTTGCTTTGCGAGCCTACGCCTCAACACGTCCGATAGTGGTTCCGCGAGAACCGGCAGTATTCCCGCGCGGTGCCGGAGGCGATCATCGCCGCGGTGATGTCACGACCGTCGGGCAGGAAGCACTGGCCGACGATCCGGCCGTAGCGGTCGATGTCGCGGGTGCGGCAGGCGAGCGTCTGGTTAGCAATGAGATTGCGCAGGGCCGCAGTTGCCGCAGCCCCACCCGGGCGGTTGGTCTCCGGGGCATCCAGGCCCCAGACCCGGATGCGCACGTTCTGCGAGCTGATCCAGAAGGTGTCGCCATCGACGATCCGGGTTACACGGCCGGTGAAGTCAATGTTGGAGGGTCGCGCCGCGGCCACGGGCGTCGCGGTCGGTGCGGAAGCGGAGCGGGTGTCCGGGGTGCAGCTGTTGAGCCCGACCAGCGGGACAAGGGCGAGAAGGGCAATCAGCGTGATCGGGGGGCGCACGGCGCGAAACAGGGGCCTGAACAGCAGGCGCATCAGCCATCTCGTCATCATCACACTCACCCTTGCACCCTGTACCCCGGCACCCTTGGCGCCGGCCTGAACCTCATCCGTCCGCTGTGCCGTCCTGCATCGCGAACTGCGCCTCGACCCTGGCGCCGCTCTCGATCGTCAGGCGCCGGTAGGTGATCCC
>JBJHCI010000496.1:0-1654 GCA_050485925.1 Maricaulaceae bacterium | reverse complement strand
CTTGAAGGGGGAGGAGAAGGACCGCATCTGGCGGGACAGCTCCGCCTTCATCGCGGCGGGGTCTTCGGCAGCTTCAAGAGCGGCCTTGAACGCGGCCTCCACGCCGCCTTCCAGTGGTAAGGAGCCCCATTCGCCGGACGGCCAAGCATAGCGGTAGCGAAAACCGGTATGGTTCATCATGGCCGCGCCTGCTACGCCAAAGGCCTTGCGCACGATGATCGCGCACATCGGCACGCTCGCCTGATAGAGCGCGGCGAGCGCCCGCGCGCCATGGCGGATCGTGCCGGCGCGCTCGGCGCGGGTGCCGATGATGAAGCCGGGTATGTCCACGAAATGGACAATCGGCAGGCGGAAGGTTTCGGCGAGATCAATGAAGCGCGTCACCTTCTGCGCGGACTCGGCTGTCCACCCGCCGCCATAGACTTTGGGGTTCGAAGCGATGACCGCGACCGGCCAGCCATCCAGCCTTGCAAAGGCGGTGATGACGGACTGGCCGAAATTGCGGCCCATCTCGAACACAGATCCCTTGTCCATCGTCGAGGCGAGGATGGCATGCATGTCATAGGCGTAGCGCTTGTCACGCGGGACGATTGAGGACAGCGCCGGATCAATGCGCGCCGGATCGTCGAGGGGCGCGTTGCGCGCAGGCAGTTCGTGGACCGAGTTAGGCAGATAGGAGAGGAACCAGCGCGCAGCCTCCATCGCGTCGGCTTCACTGGCAAAGGCATCGTCCACCGCGCCTGCGGCGAGCTGGATGTCCGCCCCGCCCAGCTCCTCTTTCGTGACGTTCTCGCCGACGCCCGCCACCACGGGCGGCCCGGCGACGAACATCTGCGACTGGCCGTGGACCATCACCGAGTAGTGGCTGGAGACGGCGCGCGCGGCTCCCAGCCCAGCCACCGGGCCCAGCAGCAGCGAGACCACAGGCACGGTCTCCAGATTTTCCACCACCAGATCCCAGGCCGGATTGAAGGGCACGTAGGTGGCGCCCATGTCGAGGATGGATTTGACCGAGCCGCCACCGCCTGTGCCTTCAATGAGGCGCACTAGGGGAAGGCGCAAGTCCCGCGCCATGGCTTCGGCCTGCACCTGTTTCTCGGCGATGGCGGCATCAGCCGCGCCGCCGCGCACGGTGAAATCATCGGCCACCAGCACCACATCGCGCCCACGGATTTGCGCGCGGCCAAAGACGCAATTGGCGGGCATCAGGCCGGTCAGGTTTCCATCGCTGTCATAGCTGGCTGTACCGGCGATGGAGCCGATCTCGCGAAAGCTGCCCGCATCGGATAGAAGGGCGATGCGCTCGCGCACATTCAGCCGTCCGGCGGCGCGTTGGCGCTCCAGCTTGTCCGGCCCGCCCATGCCACGGGTAAGCGCCTGACGCTTGCGCAACTCGTCAATTTCGTCTTTCCAGCTCATCCCGTTTCATTCCCCGCTGTATCAGGACATCCGACTCACATCATGGCCAGTTTTCCCTTTGAGATCGCTGCCGTCGATGGCCAAGCGCGTACCGGCACACTGAAAACGGCGCGCGGGGATATCCGCACGCCCGCCTTCATGCCGGTGGGGACGGCCGCGACGGTGAAGGCACTCTATCCCGATCAGGTAAGGCAGGCAGGCGCGGACATCCTTCTGGGCAATACCTACCACCTCA
>JBJHCI010000495.1:0-1659 GCA_050485925.1 Maricaulaceae bacterium | reverse complement strand
AAAGCTTGGCGCCGTCGGGACCGTGGATCATGGGCAGGTGCGCGAACACCGGCGGCTCAACGCCCAGCGCATGGAACAGATTGACCTGCCGCGGGGTGTTGTTGATGTGGTCGTCGCCGCGGATCACGTGCGTGATGCCCATGTCCGCATCGTCGACGACGACCACGAAGTTGTAGGTGGGGGTGCCGTCGGAGCGGGCGATGATCAGGTCGTCGAGCTCGGTGTTGTCGAACACGACGCGGCCCTTGACCTGGTCGTCGATGACGACGTGGCCTTCCTGCGGACTCCTGAAACGCACCACGGGTGAGATGCCGCTGGCGCGTTTTTCGGCGATGACGCTCTCATCCAGACCGCCCCGGCAGCGACCGTCATAGCGAGGCTTCTCGCCCTTCGCCTGCATGTCGGCGCGCATCGCGTCCAGCTCCTCGCGCGTGCAGTAGCAGTGATAGGCCTTGCCGTCGGCTAGCAGCTGGTCCAGCACCTCGCGATAGCGGTCGAAACGCTGCGTCTGGTAGGTCGGCGGCTCGTCCGGATCCAGCGCCAGCCATTTCATGGAGTCAAGAATCGCGTCGATGGCCGGCTGGGTGGAGCGCTCGCGGTCGGTGTCCTCGATGCGCAGGAAGAAGCGGCCGCCGTGGCGGCGGGCGTAAGCCCAGGCGTAGAGCGCGGTGCGGACGCTGCCGATGTGCAGGTAGCCGGTGGGGCTGGGGGCGAAGCGGGTGGTGGGGGTCATCGATGACGTCAGGGCCGGTTATGGGTGCTGGGCGTAGTGTAAACGCAGCAACAGGCCGGGACATCAACAACTTGCAGCCTGTCTCCATTGGTCTTAACGGAGCCAGATACTGTCGAGCCAGATACTGTCAGAAATTTCCATCAGATGAAAAAGCCCCACTCGCTGCTGCGGGTGGGGCTATCTTTCACACCTGAGGCTGGTATGTCTCTCTGCGAGAATCTACATAAGGCTCAAGCAGCGACTACCACTCAAGCTCAAGACTACTACTCAAGACGCGACTCAGGCAGCTGCCGTACTACGCCGTCTTGCGATGCCGTGCCTGGCGAATCCGATCAACAACAGGCCCATGGCCAGGATGAACAGAGTGCCAGGTGCGGGTACCGTCGTCGTAACAGGGCCGAAGGCTGTCCAGCTCGACAGGCCATAGCCATTCTGACCCGGATTCAACCAGATCGCATTGCTGTCCTGCGGGATGGTCGCAGCCTGACCGCCAAGATAGAACAGGACATAACCAGCGTTCTTGCCATTGTACTTGGCGAGAACGTACTGGAAGCCTGCCGCTATCGAATTGCCAGTGCCGCTTAAAAATCCAGCAAGCGTCAGCACACCGCTGTAGTTATCGGTGTTGTGGGTCTTGTAGTCCACACCACCGATTGTCGTGGTAGTTCCCGCGTCCAGAGCCAGAATCTGGTTGGCCCAGATCAAGCGGTTTGCTTCGTTAGAAGAATCCGTACCAGGATCCGCCGTACCGACCAGATTATCGGTGTCGTAGTCAATTGGGGTCGAGATCACCAACGCGAAAGCACTTCCACTGAACAGCAGGGAAGCGCAGAGCACGCCGAGAGCCAATTTGAACTTTTTCATTTCCTTACTTCCTTTCAGTCGTCGAGGACCGTGCGTCCTGACACCGTAAGTAATGCACGGAC
>JBJHCI010000494.1:571-1662 GCA_050485925.1 Maricaulaceae bacterium | reverse complement strand
GGATCGACCAGCGCGGTGACGCCGGGTGCTGCCATCTGGATCAGGCACAGGATCGGCCAGAATGTCGTCTCGCGGATGAATTCGGTGTCGACGGTGACGAAATCGGACTCCTCGAGCCGATCGATCACGGCCTCCAATTCGTCCTGTTTGGTGATGAGATGCATCAAATTCCGGATTTTTCGATATTTTGCCGAACCAATTCATGCATGTGGGCAGGCCAGTCAACCGGATTCTTCCCTGTCCACCGTATCCTTGGCCCGGCGCCTGGCGTCCCGGCGGCGATAGGCGAGCTTGAGGAAGAAGGGCGAGGTGCGGATCAGCGCGGCGAGTCGCCCGCGCTCGGCACGCGGCGTTGTAGCGCGCGCCGCCATGCGCCACAGCGTGACCGCGATGAACAGCGTATAGATGCCGGCCGAAGTGACGAAGAGCGATCGAATATCAAATTCGTTCCGCTAGTTTATCGTCGCCACCACGTATCGCGAGCCCCGGCCCGTGCCGGTGGTGCCGACATAGGCATATCCCTGCGCTGTTCGCACATAACGACCGCACCGCGTTGTGCCGAACCGGGTTTCATCGGGCGTGTTGCATTCCTGATCGTTGGCGAACGAGTAGCTGCCAGTCTCCACGGTTCCACGATCCGGGCCGCCGACATGCCGATTGACGTACCTGCCATCGGGCTGAAAGGTGGTGGTCACCCAGCCGCCCACATAGGAGACGGTCTTGCCCGTCAGCAGCGCCTGCAACTCGCTGGTCGTCAGTGTGGTCTCGTCGGCCTGCAAGGCACCCGTGGTGCATCCCCCGATCAGCAGCGCCAACCCCGTCAATCCCACGGCAAACATGGTCTTCATGATATCCCCCCTTTTGCCTGGCTGGTACCGTCCCTCCCGGACAGTCCGCCATATTGATGCGCAAGCACGCTAGCATTTCGAGCGGCAAACACAATCCCCGGTTATATTCCTAGCAATAAATACAACCGCATAGCCGTCCACCGGGGCAAAGGCCTTCGCAGGGCGAGATCGGTAGCCCGCCTTGACAAAATCGCACTCTCGTGCGCTTTTCGCGCCCGAATCCGGGCCGCCCGCCCCGTCGGG
>JBJHCI010000494.1:0-561 GCA_050485925.1 Maricaulaceae bacterium | reverse complement strand
GCCGGACACCATCCATGCACCGCTACCGCAGCCACACTTGCGCGCAACTGAGGAAGTCGGAGGTCGGCCAGAACGTGCGGATTTCGGGCTGGGTGCACCGCGTGCGCGACCATGGCGGCCTGCTCTTCATCGACCTGCGCGACCATTACGGCATCACCCAGGTGGTGGCCGATCCCGACTCGCCCTGCTTCAAGATTGCCGAGACTGTGCGCGGCGAATGGGTGATCCGCGTCGACGGCGAGGTGAAGGCGCGTACCGACGAGACGGTGAACGCCAATTTGCCGACCGGCGAGATCGAGATTTTCGCCCGCGACATGGAAGTGCTGTCGGCTTCGAAAGAACTGCCGCTGCCGGTATTCGGCGAGCCCGACTATCCCGAGGACATCCGCCTCAAATACCGCTTCCTCGACCTGCGCCGCGAAAGCCTGCACAAGAACATCGTCACGCGCACCAAAATCATCGCCGAAATGCGCAAGCTGATGGGCGAGGCCGGCTTCACCGAGTATTCGACGCCGATCCTGACCGCCTCGAGCCCGGAGGGCGCGCGCGACTTCCTGGTGC
>JBJHCI010000493.1:0-1667 GCA_050485925.1 Maricaulaceae bacterium | reverse complement strand
CCTTTTTCACCCGCAGGCTCGAGGCCGTGCGATACCCCTTCAGCTATTTCGCGGAGATCATCAGACCTTTGCGACCGCGAGGCCGCGCAATTCAACGCCATCGGCGCCGGGCTGGGCATCGGTGTGATGCAGGCCGGGATTGCGGTGTGATGCAGGCCGGGATTGCGCGGCGCGACGCGGGTCTGCGGCTGGTGCTGGCTGGGAAGGTCGCGTTCACGCTGGAGTGCTGGTTGATGCTGCACACCGATCTGCGCCACACTGCGCCCGTGCGGCTGCTGGCCGATCATCAAGCCGAACATCTGCCCCTTGCGCTGGCCGCGTAGGCGCGCCTCAGCCCGCCGCGTGCCAGGCGGCCGGGTAGAAGAAGCCCATCACGAAACCGGTGAAGACCAGCGCCACCGCAGCCGCACGCGGGAGGTGCGCGAAGCTGACCACCAAGGCCAGCCACTCTTGTGCTGTTCAGTGTAAAGAAAAGGTTATGATCACGACTTTTTACTTTTATTTTCAATCCACAGACGGATTGTCCGCTGGCGGACACCGAAGATTTCCAGCCCCCAACGTCTCAGTCAGCGCGAAGGCCCAACCATCAGATCGCGGCCTTGCGGCTCTCGTCCAGATAGATCTCGCGCAGCCGGGCCGCCACGGGGCCGGGTTTGCCTTCGCCCAGCGCCTTGCCGTCGATCTCGACCACCGGCATCACGAAGGCCGAAGCCGAGGTGATGAAAGCCTCGTCGGCCGCCTGCGCCTCCTCGACGGTGAAGGGCCGCTCCTCGACCTCCATCTGCGCCTCGCGGGCAAAGCGCAGGACGGCCGCGCGGGTGATCCCGTGCAGGATCTCGGTCGACAACTGCCGGGTGATGATTTTTCCGCCCTTGACGATATAGGCGTTGTTCGACGTCCCCTCGGTCACCAACTCGTCCGCGACCATCCAGGCATCGTCCGCACCGGCCTTCTTCGCCATCATCTTGCCCATCGAAGGGTAGAGGAGCTGCACCGTCTTGATGTCCCGCCGGCCCCAGCGGATGTCGGGGATGGTGACGATCTTCATGCCGGTCTTCGCCTGCGCGCTGTCGGCCAGGCCGGGCTTTGATTGCGTGAACAGCACCACCGTCGGCGGCGTGTCCGCGGGCGGATAGACGAAATCCCGGTCGCCCGGGTTGCCCCGGCTGACCTGCAGATAGACCATCCCCTCGTCGATCCCGTTGCGCGCCACCAACTCGCGGTGGATCGCCAGCCAGTCGTCCTCGTTCAATGGGTTGCGGATCTCCAGCGCGTCGAGCGAGCGTTGCAGCCGCGCGCAATGCCCCGGAAAGTCGATCAGCTTGCCACCCAGGACCGAGGTCACCTCGTAGACCCCGTCGGCCATCAGGAATGCCCGGTCGAAGACCGAGACCTTGGCCTGATCCTCGGGCAGGTACTCGCCGTTGACATAGACGGTGCGCGTCATGCTGTCTCCCTCATCCCCATAGCTCCGGTTCGGGCGGGTGCACGCCCGCCGCGTCATAAGTCAGGGCCGGCGCGCGATCCTCGGCGACCCCGCAGAGCCGCGCTTCGATTTCGGCCCCGAGCGCGAGGCCTGGGACCTCGCTTTCCCCGACGCGCTGATGCGCAGGCTCAACGCGCGGCTCATGGCCCTGCCGCTCGCGATCCGGCAATCCACGCGCCAG
>JBJHCI010000492.1:0-1674 GCA_050485925.1 Maricaulaceae bacterium | reverse complement strand
GGGGAAGCTGCGCATTGCCGGGACCGAAGAGTTTGCCATGCCCGCATTCAATGAGGGCGTCATAATCAAAACTGGAAGGATATTGGGACATGTAGCGCTTCGTGCTGGGGCCGCCTTGCGCAGGACGCGCGGCGGGCCGGGCCGGTGAAAGGCCTCGCCATGAGATGGCGGGCCGGATCGCGAGGAGGCAATCTAGACCGTCCGACGCGTTCCTGTCTCCCCCGTCAGGGAGCGCGATGTCAGAGGCCTTCGGCGCGCTCGTCCAGCGCAGCGGTGCGCGGCGCATTGCAGGGCGGGGATTGCGGCAGGTCCGCGCTCATCGTCTGCACCAGCTCATACGCATAAACGCCCCACAGGGCCGGTGCCCTTACCCAGCCGCGATGACCGCCGCTTTCAAGGCGGCACCAGCCCAGACGGCAGCGTTCCAGTGATAATATGGCACCGGGCTCGGCGCGGGCGGTTTCGGGTGATTCGCCGTCCGGACGGGCGTGGAGCGACACCGCGTCACGCACCTGCACGGCGCGGCGGCCAGACAGGGTGCGCCGGTGCATCCAGCTCTCCTCGCCATCAGGATCGCGCACGCGCCGCCATTCTTCGGTCTCGGCAATGATCTCGACGGGAAGTCCGGAACGGCGGTATTCCCAGCGGACGGGGTGGGTGGTGGACGGGCCCACACGCCCGCGCACCTCGTCAAAGCGCAGTGTGACAAAGCGCGGCACAGGCTGGCCCGATGGCGTGTCGCAGGCTTGCGACCAGGCAGGCGCGGCCGCCGCCAGCGCGGCGATTGCGACCGTCATCAGGGGAGCGAAAACAGAGCGCAGTGTCATAGCGCAAACCTCGCGCACTGCGGTGAATTCGAGGTTAAGCTGGCGGCCGCCAGGCGCGAAATTGACTACCCGCTCTCGGGCTGCGCTCTCGGAGAGTGAAAATTGACGGCATTCGGCGTTATCGGGCAACTTTTTCGACCTTGAGTGGCTTGGCGTGATTGCGGAGGTAGGCGCGTGCAAAGGATGAGGATAGTTTTTGCGGCATGTCTGCTTGTCCTGACGCTGTCCAGCAGCGTGATGGCAACGGCCTCCGCCCAGCACGTTTTTACCTCCTACAGAGGAGTGGTCTGGGAGCAGCGCAGCTTTGTGGACCCGAAAGGGGAGACAGGCTCCTATTTCGTGACCGGCCCTTCGGACACAGGTATGCTGGTGGTCCTCATTCAGGGATCGGGCTGCGTGCCGCTGTTCGAATCCCTTGATGATCTGGACCATGTGGCCAGCGCTTCGCAGGATGTGCTTGCACAGGCTCTGGGGGCGTCGGCACGGCTAATGGTAGTGGAGAAGCCGCACGTGGCCTTCAACGCCCGGATCAGTAATCAGCCCGGCACCAGTGAAGGGTGCGCGCTGGCCTTCCGGGAACGGTATGCGCTCGACGACTGGGTGGCTGTGCTGGAGGCGGCCATCGGCGCATACCGCCAAGCAATTCGAGGCGATATCCGGGTGGCCGCTTTGGGTTTCTCTGAAGGGGTAATGGCGGCAACCCGTCTGGCGCGCCATGGCAGCGCTAACATGGTGGGTGTGATTGGCGCCGGAACCTGCCATCACCAAGCCCGGATGATCGAAAGGGCCATTGTGCGCGGTCGGCTGGGGCTAGGCGGCGCAAATGCAGAAGAAACCTTACAACTTA
>JBJHCI010000491.1:0-1675 GCA_050485925.1 Maricaulaceae bacterium | reverse complement strand
AGGGAAGCCTATACCGGTATCCGCCCGGCGCCCGGCTATCCGGCCCAGCCTGACCACACGGAAAAAGACCTGCTCTTCAAGCTGCTCGAAGCGCCGACACGCACCGGCATCATCTTGACCGAGAGCCGGGCCATGTACCCGGCCGCCTCCGTCTCAGGGCTTTATCTGGCACACCCCGAAAGCGTCTATTTCGCTGTCGGTCGCATTACACGTGATCAGGTAGAAGACTATGCCGCCCGCAAGGGCTGGAGCATTGAAGAGGCCGAAAAGGCGCTCGCGCCTGTCCTTGGTTACGAGCCCGATGCTGCGCGGCTGGAGGAAGCCGACGCGGCGGCATGACGGGCGATCCTGCAGCGCGCGCCCTCAGGCCTTTTCCACGAAGCTCGCCACGACCTTTTTCTCACCCGCCTTGTCGAAGGCGACGGTGAGCTTGGCACCGTCAGCCACCAGAATCCGGCCATAGCCGAACTTGATGTGGAACACGCGGTCGCCGCGTTTGTAACCGCCAGAACCCACATCCCCGCTCTCGATAAGCTTCGCCTTGCCCTCGATTACCCCCGGATCGCGCCGCGCGCCGCTTTCCTGCGCCGCCTTGAAGCGCTTCCAGCCCGGGCTGTCATAGGCGGAGCGGAACGGATCGGCAGGCTCTGACACGCCGGCAAAGCCGGGCCCGGCATCATGATAGCCGGTTTCGGATTGCGCCTCGGCGTGCTCGGCCGGCAGCTCGTCGATGAAGCGCGAGGGCAGGACGGATTGCCAGCGCCCGAAAATCATCCGGTTGGCGGTAAAGGAGATGATGGCGCGCTCCCTCGCGCGGGTAATGCCAACATAGGCAAGGCGCCGCTCTTCCTCGAGGCTCGCCGTGCCGCCTTCATCGAGCGAGCGCTGGGAAGGAAACACCGTCTCCTCCCAGCCGGGCAGGAAGACGAGCGGGAACTCCAGCCCCTTGGCAGCGTGCAGCGTCATCAGGGAGACCTCATCGCCTGTCCCTGCCTGATCCAGATCAGCCACCAGCGAAACGTGTTCCAGATAGGCTTCCAGCGTATCGAACTGGCCCATGGAGCGGACGAGTTCCTTCAAATTGTCGAGGCGGCCTGCGGCCTGCGGGCTCTTGTCCTCGCGCCACATCGCCGTATAGCCGCTTTCATCAAGGATGATCTCGGCAAGCTCATCATGGCGCATCATGTCCAACTGGCCGCGCCAGCGATCCATGTCCCTAAGAAGCACCTGCAACGCGGTGCGGGCCTTGCCGCGTATCTCATCGGTCTGGACCATCAGACCTGCCATCTCGCTCATCGAGACACCGGCCTGACGTGCCGCAGACACGATCTTCTGCACGCTGGTCTCGCCAATCCCGCGCTTTGGCACATTCACGATCCGCTCAAACGCCAGATCGTCCTCGGCCGAGCGCACGAGGCGCATATAGGCGTGGGCGTCGCGGATTTCGGCGCGTTCAAAGAAGCGCGGGCCGCCAATCACCTTGTAGGGCAGGCCCAGCATGATGAAGCGGTCTTCAAACGCCCGCATCTGCCAGGAGGCGCGCACCAGAATGGCGATGTCGTTGTGGCGGCGGCCGGAGCGGACGAAGGCCTCGATCTCGTCGGCCACGAACCGGGCCTCGGCCTCGCCATCCCAAAGCCCCCTCACCTGCACCTTCTCGCCCGGATCATCCTCG
>JBJHCI010000490.1:0-1686 GCA_050485925.1 Maricaulaceae bacterium | reverse complement strand
CACCGAGGGAGAGCCCCTTGCATCACGCATGCGCCCGCTCACCCTGGATGACTACGCAGGTCAGCCCGCCCTGCTCGGCAAGGACGGGCCCCTGCGTCGTATGGCGGAGACGGGCCGGGTACGCTCCATGGTGCTCTGGGGTCCGCCCGGTGTGGGCAAGACCACTCTGGCAAGAATTCTGGCCGAAGCAGTGGATGCGCATTTCCTCGCCCTCTCGGCGGTAACCGCCGGCGTCAAGGATATCCGCGCCGCGGCGGCGGCAGCCGAAGAGCGCCTGAGCCGAGGACAGCGCACTGTATTGTTTCTGGATGAAATCCATCGCTTCAACAAATCCCAGCAGGATGCACTTCTACCCCATGTGGAATCGGGCACGCTGACGTTGCTGGGCGCCAGTACCGAGAATATTTCGTTCGAACTCAACGGTGCGTTGCTTTCCCGATTACGCGTCTATGTCCTCAAGCCACTGACCGAGGAGGACCTTATTCAGGTGCTACGCCGCGCGCTCACCGATGAGCCCCGTGGTTTGGGAAAGCGTCGGATTCAGGTGACGGACGAACTCCTGCGGCGTATGGCCATCGCCTCTGGCGGGGATGCCCGGCGCGCGCTGGGCCTGCTGGAAACCGCTTGCGACTTCACCCGACGCACGGAGGCCGGCGAAACGCTGGACGAACAAGCCGTGAATGACGTGGTCGGCCACGTGGGCGGCGCGATGGACAAGGGCGGCGACGCCTATTACGACCTGCTCTCCGCCATACACAAATCGGTGCGGTCGTCCCGCCCCGACGCGGCGCTCTTCTACATCGCCCAGTTCATCAACGGCGGTGGTGATCCGCTGGACGTGATCCGCCGCCTCACCGCCATCGCCTCGGAAGACGTGGGCAATGCCGATCCCCGCGCCCTGCCGCTGGCCATGGCCGCATGGGATACCTACCTCCGCCTTGGTCAGTACGAGGGAGAGCGGGCAATCGCCCACGTGGCCATTCACCTGGCTATCGCGCCCAAGAGCAACGCCATCGATCAGGCATGGAAAACCGCCAGACAGTTCGCGGCCAAACACCCCCACTACGAAATACCCCGCTATATCCGCAATGCACCCACCAAGCTGATGAAGGAGCTCGGCAACGGCACGGGTTACCGCTACGCACACAATGAACCCAATGCCTACCCGGCGGGCCGGGCGCACGATTGCTGGCCGGACGGCGTACCACCCGCGCGCTTTTATCTCCCGACCGAATTCGGCCAGGAAAAGCGCTTCAAGGAAATGCTGGATTACCGCGCAGGGCTGGACGCCGCCCACGACGGGAAAGACAAACGCTGAATCCCGGACACCCCCGCCGAGCGTGAACGCGTGGATGAAAGAAACAGGGCTACGTTGATTCAGCGACCAATGGGCTCGCCGATGACATCCATGCCGGTGGGTGGAACGAACTCGAACACCTCTGAATTTAGATCCGGATTAAGCTCCAGCTCATTGAGATCCAGTCTATTTTCCTGTCCCATACCATCCTGAACGATCACTGTCCGCGGAGCGCCATCCTCCATCCGCAAGCGCACGGAGGTTACTTCCCAACCCTCTTCTCGCGGCGTCAGCATAATCCAGCCATCATCGCTGCCGATTTCGAACTGGGATTCCAGATCGTCCAGCCGTCCGCTCAGCATGAGCGCCGGCCCCGTGCCCAGCACCTC
>JBJHCI010000489.1:0-1689 GCA_050485925.1 Maricaulaceae bacterium | reverse complement strand
CTGCACCTGAAGGCCGCTTCACCGTCACCGCGCTGAGCGCGGGCACGCGTGCCAGGGAGCTGGCGGAACTGGCACTGCGTTTCCGCCCCGCCTTCACGGCTATTGCCGACAAGGATGCTGCGCCGGTACTGGCCGAGGCGCTGGCGGGCTCAGGCCTAAGCTGGGGCGCGGGCGATGATGCGGTGACCGAAGCCGCGGCGATGGACGCGGACTGGACGATGGCCGCGATTGTGGGCGCCGCCGGGCTTGTTCCCACGCTCAGGGCTGTTGCGCGTGGCAGGACGGTGGCCCTGGCGAACAAGGAAGCCTTGATCTGTGCCGGCGATCTGTTCATGCGTGCGGCGGACGAGGCCGGTGCGACGGTGTTGCCGGTAGATTCAGAGCACAATGCGATCTTCCAGGCGCTTGGCGGAAAAGATGCGAGTGGCGTGCGCCGGATCATTCTGACGGCTTCGGGTGGACCGTTCCGCAATGCCTCGCTGCAGCAGATGGCCCGGATGCGGCCCGTGGACGCCACCGCCCATCCGGTCTGGCCGATGGGTGCGAAGATTTCGGTGGATTCAGCGACCATGATGAACAAGGGGCTGGAGGTCATCGAGGCCTGCCATCTATTTGCGCTGAGCCATCGCCGCATTGACGTGCTTATCCACCCCCAATCGATCATTCACGGCTTGGTGGAGCATGTTGATGGAGGGCTGATCGCCCAGATGGGCGCGCCCGATATGCGAACCCCCATCGCTCATGCGCTCGGCTGGCCGGAGCGACTGGAGACGCAGGTGGAGCGCCTTGATCTTGCCGCCCTTGGCACGCTCAGCTTTTTTCCTCCCGATCCGGAGCGTTTCCCCGCTCTGGATCTGGCCCGTGCGGCGATGGACGCAGGCGGCGCGGCGCCGGTGATCCTCAACGCAGCCAATGAAGTGGCCGTAGACGCCTTTCTGAAAGGTCATGTTGGCTTCCTTGACATTGCCACGATCGTTGCGGAGTCTCTGGACGAGGGTGAGGGACTTACCAGAGGTCCGCTGAATGATTTCGAAGCGGTGTTTGCAGCCGATGCGCAGGCGCGCCGCATGGCGCTCGCCCGGGTCTCGGCGCGTGCTGGACATACGGCCAGC
Source organism: Maricaulaceae bacterium (assembly GCA_050485925.1). GTDB lineage: Bacteria > Pseudomonadota > Alphaproteobacteria > Caulobacterales > Maricaulaceae > Glycocaulis. Next base: position 577 of record JBJHCI010000489.1, on the reverse strand, counting down.
TTTGCCCGGGAGGGTTTAACCGGGTGACCGACATCCTCGGATCAGGTCTGTTGAGCATTACCGCCTTCGTGGCGGTGATTTCGCTCGTCGTGGTGATCCACGAGCTGGGGCATTATTTTGCCGGTCGGGCATTTGGCGTGCATGCCGAGGCGTTCTCCATAGGCTTTGGGCCGACACTGACCAGCTGGCGGGATACACGCGGCACGGTGTGGCGTATCGCGGCGTTTCCGCTAGGGGGATATGTGCGCTTCCTGGGCGATGCGAATGCGGCCAGTGCGCCCGATTACCAGACCCTGCAGAAACTGCGCAGCGCGCGAGAGGATGCGGACCGCGTCTATCACTTCAAGCCGGTCTGGCAACGCGCGCTGATCGTGGCGGCGGGCCCGGCGGCCAATTTCGTGCTCGCGGTCGTGCTGTTTGCCGCGCTGGGCATGGCGCGGGGCGAGGTGGTCATAGAGCCGCGCATAGGGCTGGTGATGGAAGACAGTCCGGCTGAAGAGGCGGGCTTCGAGCCGGGGGATTTGCTGGTTTCGATCGATGGGCAGCGGGTTCACACCTTCACTGATCTGTCCCAGGC
>JBJHCI010000488.1:0-1695 GCA_050485925.1 Maricaulaceae bacterium | reverse complement strand
GGGTTGGCATGACACGCCCCATCCCGCAGAAGGCCCGGATCCCCGGCAAGGCCCGCATCCGGCTGCGCCCGCAGCCCGCGGTCACGCGGCCGTTTCCCGGTTTGGCGCCCGGCCAGCGCGGCCCGCGCGATGCCGCAGGCCGGCTGATCTTCACCGACTGGGCCGCGATCTGAGCCCAGGGCCGCACCGCTTCGCCCCGGCGCAGCCGCAACTCGAAGGCGCGGCACCTGTCTTCTTCTTGGCAAAAATATCCCCGCCGGAGGCACCGGCGCGGGGCAAGGGCCGCAGGCCCGCCGCACCGTCCGGCCTCTTCTGGCTGCGGCCTGCGCACAGGCTCTGGACCGTGCTGCGCACCCGTCCTATACAGCGCCCCATGACACCGCATCGCATCCGGCCCCTGCGAATTACCGGCCCGGCGCTCTGAGCCCCAGAGCCGCCGGGATAAATGGCGCAGCCCCTGCGCGCCGCTTTCGCAACCAGCCCAGACCGACCGGACCTGCCAAAGGACATTCCCTGATGTGTGCCGACCAGCCCGACTATAAAGCCACGCTTTCCCTGCCCGAAACCGAATTTCCCATGCGCGCGGGCCTGCCCAAGCGCGAACCCGCCTGGCTTGAGAAATGGGCGCGCATCGGCATCTATGACCGGCTGCGCGAAAAGGCCGCACGCGCGGGCCGGCCGCTTGGCCCCTTCACGCTGCATGACGGCCCGCCCTATGCCAACGGGCATCTGCATATCGGCCACGCGCTGAACAAGGTGCTGAAGGACATGGTGGTGCGCTCGCGCCAGATGATGGGGCATGACGCGCGTTATGTGCCGGGCTGGGACTGCCACGGTCTGCCGATCGAATGGAAGATCGAGGAACAGTACCGCGCCAAGGGGCTCGACAAGGACAAGGTTGACCTCATTGATTTCCGCCAGGAATGCCGCCGCTTCGCCGAGGGCTGGATCGACGTGCAGCGTGCGGAATTCAAGCGCCTTGGCGTGACTGGAAATTGGGAAAACCCCTATCTTACCATGGACTTCCACGCAGAAGCTGTGATTGCAGATGAGTTCATGAAATTCCTCATGAACGGCACGCTCTACCAGGGATCGAAGCCGGTGATGTGGAGCCCCGTGGAAAAGACCGCGCTGGCCGAGGCCGAGGTGGAGTATCACGACCGCCAGACCGAGGCGGTGTGGGTGAAGTTTCCGGTGGTTGGTGTGACGCTCTCAGGAAGTGAGCCCGAGGCGGTGGATATGCGCCGCAAAGAAATGGAGGAGCTTCCGAGCGCTTTCGTCCTCATCTGGACCACCACCCCCTGGACGATCCCGCAAAACCGCGCTGTCGCCTTCAACCCCGATATCGCCTACGCGCTCTACCACGTCACCGACGCGCCGGAAGACAACTGGGCCAGGGTGGGCGAGACTTTCCTCATGGCCGAGAAACTGGCCGAGAAACTGGCCGAGGATGTGTTTGGCGCCGCACGGGTCGAAGCCTTCGAGAAACTGCGCGATGTTCCCGCTGACCAGCTAGGAATGCTGGTTTGCGACCACCCGCTCAGGGGCCTCGACGGCGCACAGGGCGAATGGGACTACCCCGTGCCGCTCCTGCCCGGCGATCACGTCACCGACGACGCAGGCACGGGCTTTGTCCATACCGCGCCCAGCCACGGCGATGACGACTATGCCCTGGGCCGCGCGCATGGGCTGGAG
>JBJHCI010000487.1:0-1701 GCA_050485925.1 Maricaulaceae bacterium | reverse complement strand
GGATTACGGAACACCTGATCGCAGAACAAACCCAGATTATGACAGTCATCAACGATGACCTGGGCACCCAGTGAACCTACCCGGCCCATGACATCGATGTCATACCAGTCCATCGACATCTGGAAACCCTGAAGCCAACTTGGGTTGAACACGAAGCCCACTGTCAGGGTATCGGCTTCCTCCGGGTTCAGCCTTGGGTTGCCGCCACTCAGGGCAGTGATGGTATAGGATGTCAAATCCCTGGGGTCGACGACGTTGGCACCGCCGCCACCAAACTCGAACTGCTCACCAAAGGTTGGCTCGCGCACGTCCCTGGAGCGGGTGACACGCAAACGCAGATCCTGGTAAGCCTGGAATTCGGCCCCAATCTTCCAGCTGTCGATACGTCCAGTCAGAGAGTAATCGGACTGACGATAGGCCCAGTTGGTATCAAAGCGCTGATTGCCGCTGCCAGACTCCCATACCGGCACGTTCAGCTCGCCAAACCACTCCCATACATCGAAGGAACCCGTGGCCCAGCTGGTGGCTGAGAAGTAGTGCAGTGAACGGTTACCACCAGAGGTGCCGGCAGCGATACCCCGAATACCGATCTCTGGAGCATTGGCGGGACCACGCTCCATTTCCACTGGACGGCTGAACTGGTTGAACCACTCATCACGATAAGTGAGACCGGCGGCGAAGGACAGCGGACCAGGTCGGAAAGGTTTTCTACGGGATCGACGGGGAGACTCATGAGGGCAGGGATAATGCAACCCGCCGGCGCTGTCATCAATCCAGTTCGCGGCGACGGACTTGCCAACCGGTCCGGCATCCGAGGCTCCCCATCAGGGCGTCTGCGCCCCGTTCACCGCCAGATAGATCGAATAGAGCGACCTTGTCGCCGTGATGAACAGCCGGTTGCGGCGCGGCCCGCCGAAGGTGAGATTGGCCACGATCTGCGGCACCAGTATCTTGCCGAGCAGCCGCCCCTCCGGCGAGACGCAATGCACGCCGTCGCCGGCGCTGGTCCACAGATTGCCCGCGGTGTCGACACGCATGCCATCCGGCACGCCATTGTCGACTTCATGGAACATGCGCCCATTGGCGAGCCGGCTTCCATCGACCACGTCGAAGACACGGATATGACGTGGGCCGACCTCGTCGTGGCTGCCGCCTGAATCGGCGATATAGAGCCGGCTTTCGTCGGGCGAGAAGGCGAGGCCGTTGGGCTGCGTGAAATCGTCGATCACCGATTCCAGCTCTCCCGTGGCGGGGTCGAGTCGAAAGACGTTGCGCGCCTTCTGCTCGGGCTCGGACTTGTAGCCCTCGTAGTCGGACAGGATGCCGTAGGTCGGATCGGTAAACCAGATCGAGCCGTCGGAGCGCACCACCACGTCGTTGGGCGAATTCAGCCTGAGGCCCTTGTAGCTGTCGGCCAGCATCGTGATCGAGCCGTCCGCCTCGGTGCGCGTCACGCGCCGGGTCCCATGCTCGCAGGTCACCAGCCGGCCTTCCCGGTCGCGTGTCTGGCCATTGGCGAAGTTTGAAGGCGCGCGGAACACGGAGACGCCGTGATCGGGAATCCAGCGCATGATCCGCTGGTTGGGAATGTCGCTCCACAGTAGGCAGTCGCGATCGCCGAACCACACCGGCCCCTCGGCCCAGCGGCTTCCGGCATCGAGTTCCTCCAGCGCCGCGCCTGGCAGCACCATGGTGCGGAAG
>JBJHCI010000486.1:0-1705 GCA_050485925.1 Maricaulaceae bacterium | reverse complement strand
ATCACCTTCTCGCCAAGGCTGGCTCGGTGCTCGGCCTCGTCAGAGTCAAACACCGCCCGCCCCGATGCCGCGCCCGGAGAGGCGGGCAGGCCCTTGGCGATCACGTCGCGCTTGTAGTCTTCGGCGATGGTGGGGTGGAGCAGCTGGTCCAGCGCGGACGGGTCCACGCGCAGCACGGCTTCTTCTTCCGTGATCAGGCCGTCATCGACCATGTCGCAGGCGATTTTCAGCGCCGCGCGCGCGGTGCGCTTGCCGTTGCGGGTCTGCAGCATCCACAGACGGCCCATTTCCACCGTGAACTCGATGTCCTGCATGTCGCGATAGTGGCGCTCCAGCGTGTCGAACACCTTGGCCAGCTCCGCATAGACAACCGGCAGTGCCTCCTCCATGGAGGGGGCGGGATCGCCCATCTTCTCGCGCATGGTTTGGGTCAGGCATTGCGGCGTGCGGATGCCCGCCACCACGTCCTCGCCCTGAGCATTGATCAGGAACTCGCCGTAATAGGCGCGCTCGCCGGTGGAGGGATCGCGGGTGAAGGCAACACCGGTCGCGGAGCTTTCGCCCATATTGCCGAACACCATGGCCTGAATGTTGACCGCCGTACCCCAGCTGGCCGGGATGTCATACATGCGCCGGTAGATGGTGGCCCGGTCATTCATCCACGAGCCGAACACCGCGCCGATAGCACCCCAGAGCTGGTCGCGCGGATCGGTGGGGAAGGGCTCGCCCAGCGCCGATTTCACGGCCGCCTTGTAGTCCACGATGATCTCTTCCCAGCCCTCGGCCGTGATCTCGGTGTCGAGCTGCAGGTCGTTCTCTTCCTTGTAGCGTTCCAGGATTTCCTCGAACTCGGAATGGGGCACGCCCAGCACGACATCGGAATACATGGTGATGAAGCGGCGATAGCTGTCGAGCGCGAAGCGGCGGTCACCAGAAAGCTTGGCGAGCCCCTCTGCCGTCTGGTCGTTCAGGCCAAGGTTCAGCACCGTATCCATCATGCCGGGCATGGAAGCGCGGGCACCGGAACGCACCGAGACCAGCAGCGGGTTGGCCGGATCGCCAAACACCTTGCCCACCTTCTTTTCAAGGCCCGCCAGCGCCTCTTCCATCTGGGCTTCCAGCTCGGCCGGATAGGCGCGGTCATTCGCGTAGAAGGCGGTGCAGACTTCGGTGGTCAGCGTGAAGCCGGGCGGGACGGGCAGGCCGAGGCGCGCCATCTCGGCAAGGTTGGCCCCCTTGCCACCCAGAAGCGCGCGGGCATCGCCGGTCAGTTCATCGGCTGCGCCGCCGCCAAAGGCATAAACCCATTTCGTCATGCTTCAACTCGCTTCTTCGTTCGCCCGCCCTGGCGGGCGGATATCTCCAGCAACTAGCCTTCCAGCCGGTCGAAATCGGCCACAGCCCTGACGCCATCGCGGATACGCGACAATAGAACAAGCCTGTTGCGCCGCAACATGGGATCGTCCGCATTCACCGTAACCGCCTCGAAGAAGGCATCAACGGGTGCGCGAAGGCTCGCCAGCGCGCGCATCGCGCCTTCAAAGTTCTCGGTCTCCAGCGCCGTGGCGGCGTCCTGAGACGCGGCTTTCAGCGCGGCAATGAGGGCGGCTTCTTCCGGCTCGGTTGCGGCAGCGGCGAGGGTGGTCAGTATCCCCCCTCCGTCAGCTGCGCTGACACCTCCCCCGTGAACGGGGGAGGAAACCGC
>JBJHCI010000485.1:0-1716 GCA_050485925.1 Maricaulaceae bacterium | reverse complement strand
GAGGATCACCGTTTGAGGTAAGCGAAAACACCCCGCGCCGCCGCCCTGCCCGTCGCAAGGCATCCGGTCAGCAGATAGCCACCCGTTGGCGCCTCCCAGTCGAGCATTTCACCGGCGACAAAGACCCCCGGCAGGGTGTTGAGCATGTAATGCTCGTCCACCGCCTCCCAGCCGATACCGCCCGCCGATGAAATCGCTTCTGCGATGGGTCGAGGACGCAGGAGAGGCAGCGGTAGCGCCTTGATGGCCCTGGCAAGTGCTGCACTATCCCCGCGCTCGGCCTCGCTGGTAAGCTCCCGGACGAGCGCCACCTTAACCGGATCGAGCCCCGCCCCTTTCCGCAAACGGTTGGAAAAAGAGGCCTTGACTGACTGCCGCGTGAGATCGCGCTCCAGCTGCGCTGCACCGCGTCCCGGCGCAAGATCGAGGATAAGAACAGGCTTATCCATATCCCTGAGCGCCGCTGAATGGGCGTAGATCAAGCTCCCCTCGACGCCGCCCGCGGTGATCACGAATTCGCCCTGCGTTGCACCGGCCCCGCTAGTTGCCACAACGGCCTTGACCGGCTCGCCAGCGAAGCGTTCGGCAACGACATCGCTCCAGGCCACATCGAACCCGCAATTGGCCGACTTGAATGCGTTGACCTTCACGCCCCGGCCTTCGAGCCATGGCACCCACGCGGCATCCGAGCCAAGTCTCGGCCAACTGGCTCCACCCAAAGCCAGCACCACCGCATCGAACCGGAACGTTTGCGGCCCCTCTGGCGTCTCAACCAGCAACGCGTCGCCCGCAAACCCTGCCCAGCGGTGCCGCGTCAGAAGTGCAACGCCCTGCCCTTCCAGCCGCTTCAACCAAGCCCGAAGCAAGGGAGAACCTTTCATCGCCGTTGGAAACACCCGGCCAGAAGACCCGGCGAATGTATCCACACCCAGCCCCGCAGCCCATTGCCGGACATCGTCTCCGGTGAAAGCGTCAAGCGCAGGTCCAAGCTTTTCCGCAGCCGCGCCAAACCGGGTTTTGAACGCTTCATGCGCCTCGGCATGGGTGAGGTTCAGCCCCGACTTTCCAGCCATCAGAAACTTGCGGCCAACAGTGGGCATGCCTTCCAGAATGGTAACGCGTATTCCAACGGCCGAAAGCACTTCGGCAGCCATCAGCCCTGCCGGTCCACCGCCCACAATCCCCACATGCACACTACGCGTATCCGGCACTTATCCTCGCCCACTTCGTCTTGGCTTATTCTTGCTCATTGCATTCCGGCCCTCTTCCCTGATCAATCTTGAACCGATAGGCTCACGCAGCAAATCTCACGAGTCCTTTTCACCAACCACCCAAGAGATATTTCAATGTCCGATTCGAGCAGCAAAGCTCCAGTAAACCCTGAAAAACTCGACAAGCTTGCCCAGGTCGCAGTGCATACCGGTCTGGGCCTCGAACCCGGACAGGACTTGCTGATCACCGCACCGCTGGCGGCCCTGCCCCTCGTGCGCAAGATTACCGAACATGCCTATAAGGCTGGTGCCGGGATTGTCACGACCTTTTATTCCGATGAGGAGACAACGCTGGCCCGCTATCGCCACGCGCCCGACGAGAGCTTCGACCGCGCGCCGGCATGGCTCTACGAGGGTTTTGCCAAGGCTTTTTCGCAGAACACGGCGCGGCTCGCCATCGTGGGCGACAACCCGATGCTGCTCGCCGATCAGGACCCCGCGAAGG
>JBJHCI010000484.1:0-1737 GCA_050485925.1 Maricaulaceae bacterium | reverse complement strand
CCATTACGTCGCCAACGCACAGCGCTTCGCCAAGAGCCTGATGGAGGTGTGAGGGGGCTTTTTTAGTGATGCTCCGCACCTGCGTGCGTCGCTCCTCGCATAGGCTCGGGCGGCCGGTCGGCCTAGCAGGCCGCTAAGTGGCCTGAGAGCGCGAACGCGCGCCCGCGACTTTTCGCGGAATATCGCAACGCGGATGCGTTGCGGAACGAAAAACCTACTGAGGGCGGCCCCACAGCTCGCGGATGCGCTGGTCTGTCTCGCGGCCGAAATTGAACCAGGCGGTGCGGTCGCGCGAGGCGTCCACCACGATAAGCTTGTCATCGCGCGCCAGCAAATGGCTCAGCTCATTGCGCAGCGTGGCCGCGGTCGCCGGTGCACGCAGCAGCCATACGCCCGGCGCGATGGGCTCGGCATCGCCGAAATCCTTCAGCGCGGTCTCAAAGCCGGCCACGCTGTCGGTGCCCAACGTGGCCACGATGACGAAATTGGCGGTGCGGGTGTCGCTGGTGACGGTCTTCTTCGTGCCGGGGCTGCGCCGGGCTTCGTCCAGCCACAGCTTGAACTGGGACACCGCCTCGGCCTTTTCCCAGCCTTCGTCGCGGCTCTGGGAGACGAGCGAATGCGCGGCAACGCGCCCTTCACCGACAAAGGCGCGCATCTGCGCTCCGGTGTAGGGGCCGTAGACACGGCCATCGACTTTGACAAACCAGGACATAGTGATCCCATCATCCCGAGGCATTGGCGAATTTAACTCCGTTCGAGCCTTCGCTTCGAAAAACGAGGCTATGAGGGGCATACGGCAAGATTCAGGCCGTTCCGCCCTGTTATGCGCCACGATTGTGACTTTTTTGGCCTTGGCCCCCACCCTGTGGCCGTGGACGGGGGTTAAGCCGCTCACCCCTTGGGCGGATCGAACGCGACCGCGAACCCGTTGTCCAGCCAGCGAGTCACATGGCCTTTCAGGTCGCCGACGCTGACCGGTTCGCCCTTGCGCGGACGCTCCAGACAGGCAAAGGCGGCCCCTGAAACCGACACGTCAACCAGGTCGGCATGAATGATGACCCCGTCCTTAAGGCGCACTTTCACCTTGCCGGTGCCCGGCTTTCTCGGAGCGGCACGGTCCTCCTCAAGCCCCAGGCGTTCCATGTTGAAACGCCAGGTGATGGCATCACCCAGCCGGTCACGCTTTCGCTGGGTAGCGAGGAAGCGCACCGCAAAGCCCTTCGCACCGGCGCGCACCACATCGCCCTCCACCCGGCCCAGCCCGTCAAACAGCATCACGATGCGTTCGCCAAGGGCAGGGGGGATGTCGGCGGCGATCTTCGCCCCGCCGGGTGAGACATCAATCAGCGTGCAGGCAAACTCGCCGCGGACGGGATCAAGGAAACGGCCGGGCAGGCGCAAGGGCACGCGCCGGTGGCGGCGCTGTTCCTGCGCGCCCAGCGCGGCGATGCGGATTTTGCGCCGGTCCAGCCTGACGCCGATATCACTCACATTGCCCATCAGCAGCCTCTTGTCTGAGGCAGCGAGACTACACCTGTCCGGTTAATTTTTGGCCAAGCCGGTTGTGCGGTTAAGTCTTAGAAATCATTAGCCGCACGGGCGGGGACACTGATATTGTGGACACGCCCGAACACATTGATGGAGGTTTCCGGCTCCACCGCCGGGCGCAGCTCTTTGAGTACATGGCGCACGGCCGGACGGCCCTCCAGACGGCGCTGATGCAAGGGCTGATAC
>JBJHCI010000483.1:0-1746 GCA_050485925.1 Maricaulaceae bacterium | reverse complement strand
GTTTGAGTACAGAGGAGAAACCACGATTCGCAGCGGAGCTGAAGTCAGGGTAGACACCGCCAGGGAGTCCTTGTCTCTGTCCTTGAGGCAGATGGACGACGGCTCCTGGGTCAAGTTCGAGCTGCCAGGATTCACCACGGCTGCCGGAGGCGAGCAGCAAAGCAGCCTGGCTGCGTTGAAGGCGGCCAGTGTCACCTCGTACTACAACGATGGCGACACCCTGTGGGTCAAGCTTGTGGTCGATGCCAGCCAGGAAGACGGCCCTGTTGTCGAACCGGTTGGCAGTCACCGAGCTCAGGTCAACCTCGCCGTCAGCCGATAGCTTCAACCCCGCCTGATGAACGAGTACCCCGGAGCAATCCGGGGTTCTCGCTATTGGCAGCCGCAAGTCACCTGCCGGGCTACCTGGGCTGCAAGGGGAAGTTGCCGTCGTAGGGCGGCCAGTTCGGCACCGGCTGGGTCGGCGACGCATAGAACATGGCGCCATGGACATGGCGAATCAGGCCGTCCTCGATGCTGATCGTGTGGGTGAAATGATTGCGCCAGCGCTCGCTGCCGGGTTGGCGCAGGAACACGACGGACATCATGACGATCTGCTGTTCGACGTCCACCACATGCACCCGCCTGGCCGTGATCTGCGCGAGTCCGAAATCGCCGGCAGTCCGGCAGTCGCTCCTGCCGTCGTGACCGGTGGCGCCGGGTTCCAGCTCTCCCCCAAACGTGGGAAAGCCGTTTTCAAGCCGCGTGCAGCCCGGATGACCTTTGATCACCTTGCTGTTCCTGGCAATGATGCCGTCGAAATAGCTGTTGGCGGTCGCGATCAGGTCGTCGCGGCCGTACCGGCGCTCCAAAGGTACGTACCCTTCGTTGGGAGGATTGGCGAGCAGGTTGTCCACATCGAACACGACGGCACCCGGTTCACCGGTGATGCCGACATCGTTCTCCCGACCGATGTGCCATTCCGCCTCGGTAATCATCCGGTCTTCCACTTTCAGTCGCAGGGCGACCACGGCGGGTTCGCCGCTTTCATCCAGCAGACCGAAAAAGCCTGCGGTCTGGCCCTCGGGGTCGTAGTAACGGCGCTGCAGCTCGCCCAGCCCGGTCACGGTGGACCAGAGCCCCTCGTCGTTGGGCGTGACGACGGAGTTTTCCGTCTGCCGGAAACCGTGACTCAGTGGCGCCTGGGAGGCGTCGTTGACGACCAGAGCGCTCAGGTAGTCGTCGAGAAAGCCGGCCAGGCAGCTGCGGTCGCAGTTCTGGGCCAGGGCGGGAAAGGAAACGGTACCGGCGAGTACCGCCACGAGCAGTCGGCGCACGAGCATGGCGTCCCCTCCACTAATTGTTGTTAGAGCGTCTGATTCTCCAATTGCGGGGGATCTTGTACAAGCGTTCCCCAGCATTGAACGGAAGCCGCCCCGGCGGAAGGTACGCCACTCCAGCGCCCGTCTTGCGTGTTGTTTGCGCTCAACCGAGGGCAAGGACACGCCCGGGCAAGTCGGGATCGAGCGCATTGGCGGCCTTGCCGTGCGAAGGCGGTGACCGGTGCCCGCGGATTTGCCAGCTATGGGTTCTTTGTTGAATAATCAAGCCATTGCGTCTTGCACAAGTACAGAAATAGCAAGCTCGGCTACGGGGGGTCTGGTTCCATGCGTATACACAGTCGTTGGTTCCTTCCTATATCGCTTGTCGCAGGCTTTATCACAGTCGGCGGTGGTGCTGCCGCCCAAGCACACGAGCATGCTCACG
>JBJHCI010000482.1:0-1759 GCA_050485925.1 Maricaulaceae bacterium | reverse complement strand
ACGTAAAGCAGGGTGGTGAAGACAAAGAACAGCACCCCGCAAACCGCCGCCGTAATGGCCCCAAGAAAGACTGGTCGTCGCTCACCCAACGCCAGCAAGACGCCCAGCACGAAGAGCGGCAGCGTCAGGTAGAAGCCGAAACGCGGCATGGACCAGACGAACAGCAAGGGGAGCGCAAAGACGACAGCGAGCTGGAACACCGGCGCAGGCGGCGAGGCCTTGGCGTCAGCCTCGTCGGCCGGAACCTCGTTCTCGACACGCCGCAAAGCGATCATGCGTATCGCGAAATTGGCGATGGCACAGACCACGATGATGCCCACCACCAGATCCACCCAGAACGCGGCGCCGAGTTCATAGCCGCCGCGATAGCGGATGTTGCGAAAGCCCAGGCTGAAATAGAAGAGAAATCCGGCAAAGGCGAGCCAGGCGCCCATTTCGATACCGGCCTTGATGCGCTCCCGAGTCATGGGGGCTCCAGTCCGTTAGGTATGAGTGTGACTGGACTGGCCGGGCGCGGCGCGCCCGGCCAGAGACGCAGCGCCTACTGCAGCGCTTCCCGGTAAATCTCGATGGTCTCTTCGATCATCGCCCGGAAGCCCTCGGCATCGCGGAAGCTGTCTATCAGGTGCATGAAGTTCTGCTCATTGAAGGCCTGATAGTTCTCGTCCTCGAATGCCATGGCGCAAGCCTGCTCCAAGTACTCACGGCGCTCAGCGGGCACGTCCGGATGGCTCCAGAAGCCCCGGAACCGCAGCAGCGGAGCAAAGTCGGCACCCACCTCGCGATGCGTCGGCACATCGGCAAAGGCATCGGGCCGCTCGTCGTAGACCGTGAGTATCGGCACGAACTCGCCCTCGTCCACGAAGCTGCGGGTGTCGCCCGGCTGGCTGATCAGCGCATCCACCTGACCACCCACCAGCGCGCCGAAACGCTCGCTTGGCCGATCGAAGGCCACCGCGCTCATGCGCAGGTCAAGCTCTTCGTTCAGCAGGTCCATGATCAGCCGCTTGCTGGTACCGGGCCCACCCACCAGGGCAACGGTGACGCGATTCTGGGAGGCATAGTCGGCAAACTCTTCCCAGTTGCTGAACCGGTCGTCGCTGCCGTTGATGTACACCTGGTTGAAGGTGATCTGGGTGGCGCAGAGCGGCGCCCAGTCCGTTGCAGGGTTCTGGGGCAGGCGGCCGGCCACGTGGTCGGCAATGGCGCTATCGATGGTCTGCAGTACCGTGTAGCCGTCCTTGGTGGCGGCCATGAACTCCGGCAGGGCACCGAGGCCACCACCGCCCGGCATGTTCACCACCTGCAGTGGCTGGCCGATGATCGGCTGCATGGCACTGGCCCACGCGCGCGAGACATTGTCGGAGCCACCACCGGCGCCGAACGGCACGATAATGGTCAGGGGACGGTCCGGGAAACCACCCGGCTTCTCCAGGGCAAGTGCGGAACCTGAGACGGCGATCGAAGCGGCGACAGCCGCTGCTGCGAGTTTTGCGAGTGCCATGAAATACTCCTCCACGATTATTGTTGCGGTGCCTCCGGGGGCTCAAGCCTTCCCGGCCCTGTATCTGGGCGGCGGTCAACAGCGCCGGGCTCCGCGCTCTGTAAATGGCGTTCTCGATTGTCGAGCTGTGGTTCTGTCTGTCGGCTGAGGCACCTCCTTCGAAAAGCACAGTCGGCTGACGGTTTCCAAAGACACGGCGACGACCAGGCCTGCCACCGCAACGATTCAGTAATCTTATATATATGAGTTATACTA
>JBJHCI010000481.1:0-1760 GCA_050485925.1 Maricaulaceae bacterium | reverse complement strand
GCCCTGCGGTCCCAACACGCGTCCCTGTCCGGGCTTGACGCACGGCTTGTGGAAGCCGATCTCGGCGCGCAGGGCGTATATCTGCGGCTGCTGGCCGGACCGTTCGATACGCGCCAGGCGGCGCGGGCGGCCTGCGGGCCGATCCAGTCAAGCGGGAATTGGTGCGCGGTACTTCCCTTTGATGGCGATCCGCTTATTCCCTAGTTTTTGTGTTCTGGACAGTTTGCTGGCGCGCCTGCGCCCGCTATCTGTCTAGTCAGGCAATCTGCCCGGAGCCGACACGTCCATGAACGGACCGTCCCATCTGCGTCTGCCCGAAACCTTCCTGCCAACGGGAGGGCGTAATCCTGCGGCTGGTGCCCACGTCATCGTGGTCGGCAACGAGAAGGGCGGGGCGGGTAAATCCACGGTCGCCATCCATCTTGCCATCGCCCTGATGCGCATGGGCCAGAAGGTCACCGCAATCGATCTGGACCTGCGCCAAGCAAGCTTCACCCGTCATCTGGAGAACCGGGCCCGCTGGTCCGAGCAGCGCGGCGTCGAACTGCCCATTCCCGACCGTGCGGTGATGCGGCCCAGCCTGTCGCGCGATCTGGACCGGGCCGAGGCCGATGAAAAGGTGAGCTGGACGCGCGAGCTGGCGGCTATCAAGGCTCGCAGCGATTTCGTCATCATCGATGCGCCGGGCCATGACACCCATTTCTCGCGTCTGGCCCATGCCAGTGCCGACACCATCATCACGCCGGTCAATGACAGCTTCGTCGATTTCGACCTGCTGGCCGAAGTGGACCCGGATACGTTCGAGGTGGGCCGGCCGAGCCTGTATTCCGAAATGGTGTGGAATTGCCGCAAGCAACGCGCTCAGGCCGACAAGCGCTCCATCGACTGGGTGGTAATGCGTAATCGCGTCTCCACGCTGGACGCGCGCAATACGCGCCGCGTGGCCGAGGGTCTGCGCAAGCTGTCAGAGCGCGTGGGTTTCCGCATTGCGCCGGGCTTTTCAGAGCGGGTCATTTACCGCGAACTGTTTCCGGTGGGGCTGACCCTGATCGACCTGACGGAATCCGGCTCGGCCGTGCCCTTTACCATGAGCCATGTGGCGGCCCGTCAGGAACTGCGTGACCTGCTCATCGTGCTCAAACTGCCCCCGCTTGCGGGCAAGCCCTTCCCCTTCTGATGGGAGGCCGGTGATCATGGGCGTGCTTTTCGGGGTGATCGCGGCGCTGGGTGCGATGGTGGTGCTGGCTTGGCTGTTCGCCAAGGCCGATCCGGGACGCGTGGCGCGCCTGATGCGGCTGGCCGCCGCATTGGCCGTCACCGGGCTCGGCATCCTCCTCACCATACGCGGCATGGGCATTCTGGGCGTGCCGATGGCGATTGCCGGGCTGGGCTTCATCGTGACGGGAAGCTGGCCTGCTCTGGGCCGCCGCTATGGCCTGGGCGGGGAGCGGGCAGGAAGTCGTCAAAGCTCGCGCCCGCACAGTACAGGCTCCATGAGCGTGGAAGAGGCGCGCGAGACGCTGGGGGTCAAACCCGGTGCCACCGCCGCAGAGATCAATGCGGCCTATCGCGAGCTGATGAAGAAGGTGCACCCCGAAACCGGCGGCAATGATGCGCTGGCCCGGCGGGTGCATCAGGCCCGCGACCTTCTGATCGGGGATTAGGGGTCAGGCGGCCTCAGGACAGGTTCGACACGCTGCCCGCAACAAGGCGATGGAGGAGTTCAGAGAGCTGTTCCAGCTCGGAGGCGTCCCAGCGGT
>JBJHCI010000480.1:0-1769 GCA_050485925.1 Maricaulaceae bacterium | reverse complement strand
TTGAGCACCACCAGAGAGGCGCCCGCGAACGCCATGCCCATGCCGGAGGCACGTACCCAGCCCACCTTCTCCTTCAGGAACATGATGGAGAGGATGGTGGTGAACGGCACCGAGAGCTGCACCACGATCGCGATGGAAGACGGCGTGGCGTAGTGCAGGCCGACAAACAGGAGAGCGAACTGGATCGCGCCCATGCCAAGCCCGGCTCCGATGACCGGCCCGATTTTCTTCGGCACCGGCAAGAGCCAGGGTGCCAGCATCGCATAGAGCAGCGCAAAGCGGATGAAGGCAAAGAAGAGCGGCGGCACGCCCTCAAAGCCGGGCAGGATGTCCGGCGTACCCGAAACCGACCATTTCGCGACCACGAAATTGACGCCCCAGACCAGGCAGACAGCAAAAAGAAGGGCGAAATGGCGCGGACTCATGGCCGGGCTGTAACCGCCATGAGACAGCGCTTCAAGTCACGAAACCGGGCGAAGTGTTACCGGGGGCAGCGGGCAGGTCAGCCGCGCGGGGTGCTGGTGCCGTCCACCGTCCAGCCATGCGGGCCGCGCCGGGCAACCAGTACCGAGCTGTCCGTCTTCCGGCGGCCACGCACCTTGCGGTAGACCCACCAGGCACCTGCGCCGAGAACCGCGAGCCCTGCGATCACAAAGGCCGCAGCCGTGAGCACAGCGGCCAGCAGCACAACGAGGCCGATGAAAGCCGCCGCGATAATGGCGGCGAGAACCGCGCGCAGCGCCTGCACGGCGGCGTCGGAATTGAAGGTCTGTTGCTGTGTCATCCGTGTGACTCCCGCGGTCATCGGCTCAAGAGCGACCGTGCCGGTCTGGCTAGAGTTGGTGGTTTAACCGGCCGCGTCAATGGTAACGGGCCGTCTCTCACACAGATTTAATGCACGCTGCGGCGAATCCGTTCCTGCCAGCCTACCTTGTCACCCGCCCTGAAGGGGGGCGCCCAATGGCCCCAAAAGACAGCTCAGGCAGACAGGGCTGACGGTTTCAGTCCCCGCTCGACGAGAATCTTCTGATAGGCGGCGTTGATGACGGCCATCTTCTCGTCGGCCAGGCGTTGCAATTCCAGCGGCGCGCCGCGCGCCATCAGCCGGTCCGGGTGATTCTGCGAGGCGATGCGCCGGTAGGCGCGCTTCAGATCACCGTCCTCGATCGAGCGGTCCACCCCCAGCACCAGATAGGGGTCTTCCCCGTCCAGCGCGCCATGACCGGCCCGGATGCGGTCAAACTCGCTGTCGGAAAATCCGAAAATCCCCGATACCGAATGGAGATATTCCATCTCTTCCGCCGTCACGCGGCCATCGGCCTTGGCGATGTGAAAAAGTCCATCGAGCACGTCTTCCAGAATCGCCGGATGCGCGCGGAAGCGCCGCGCCAGCCGGCGCGCATATCCCTCAAACCCCAGCGTTGTCTGCTTGGCGAGATTGAAGGCGCGCATCAGCGAAGCCTCAAAGCCTGAAGGCGCGCGCAAGACCTGTCGGAAGGCGGCCACCTCGTCATGGGTCACCTCGCCATCGGCCTTGGCCATCTTCGCGCCCAGCCCGATAAGGGCCATAGCAAATTCGGCATCATCCACCCGGTGCCCCGGCGGACAATCACCCTCCGGGCAGGCGAACGGGTCGGCGGGACCGGTAATCAGCTCTGCGAGTTTGCGCCAGACGCTCATGCGCGCTTATCTGCACCGCAAAACCGGCAAACGGAAGAGGCAAATGGGCGCAGACAGCACCGCAATGTGGGAGATCTGGATAGATCGTG
>JBJHCI010000479.1:0-1776 GCA_050485925.1 Maricaulaceae bacterium | reverse complement strand
CCATCCCTCTATAGCCGCGCCCTCCGGGCGGTTAGCTCAGCGGTAGAGCACTTCGTTCACACCGAAGGGGTCACTAGTTCGATCCTAGTACCGCCCACCATTTTCCCGCGTTAAATCTTCGTCATCTTTTGCGACAGGCTCGCAATAAGGAGCGCTCCGGCACCGCCGGATGCGCCTGATGGACGGGCAAAAGGGCTGCCCCCTGAGCCGGAATGGAAATGCCATCTTTCCCTGCGGGAACAGATCGCCGGGCCGCCTGCGGCAGATTGCTGCATGTCCTGCTATTGCGAAGCGTTTGCAAAAATGGCATCAGTGCCTACGAACACGGTGCGGCGCAGGCTTTTTGGGTCTGGGCGTGCCCAAGCGGAGACAGGATTCATGAGATTGCGCCTTTCCCTTATCGCCGCCCTGACGGCCAGCCTTGGCCTTGCCGCCTGCTCACCGGCGGAACCCGACACCGTGGTCAATGTATTCTCCGCGCGCCACTACGCGTCTGACCAGGAGGTTTTCCGCGCCTTCACCGAAGAGACCGGCATCCGCATCAATCTGGTCGAGGCGGGCGGCGACCTCCTGATCGAGCGCGTCCGCGCCGACGGCGAGCGCTCACCTGCCGATGTGATCATCACCGTCGATGCAGGCCGTCTGCACCGCGCGGCAGAGGCCGGTCTTTTCCAGCCCATAACCGGGCTCGATGATGTTCTGGCCCGCGTGCCAGACACTCTGGAGCACCCGCAAGGCCTGTGGTTTGGCTTTGCCACCCGCGCCCGCGTCATCGTCTATGCGCGTGACCGGGTCGATGCGTCCGAAGTGCAGAGCTATTACGATCTCGCCTCGCCCGCCTTCGAGGGCCGGGTGTGCGTGCGCTCCTCCTCCAATGTCTATAACCAGTCGCTCGTGGCCGGCATGATCGCGGAAGACGGCGCGCAAGCTGCTGAAGCCTTCTCCGCCGGCATTGCCCGCAACATGGCCCGCGCGCCGCAGGGCGGGGATACCGACCAGATCCGCGCTGTGGCGGCTGGCGAGTGCGATGTCGCCATTGTGAACCATTACTATCTCGCACGGCTGATGAACGCGGAAGACAGCGCTGACCGCGCCGTCGGCGAAGCGGTGGGCATCATCTTCCCCGATCAGGGCCAGGGGGGCACCTATGTGAACATTTCCGGTGCCGGCATGGCCACCAATGCGCCGAACCCGGAAGCGGCGCGCGCCCTTCTTCGTTTCCTGATGTCCGAGCGGGCCCAGCGGGCCTTTGCCGAACTGACCAACGAGTTCCCGGCTGATCCGTCCGTGACCTATGACAACGCGGTTCTCGATGGCTTTTCCGGGTTCGAGGCGCGCGGGCTGAATGTCTCTGCCCTCGGCGACAATAGCGCCGAAGCCCAGCGTATTTTCGACCGGACCGGATGGCAGTAGCCAGCCCCATCATCCAGCCGCTTCGCAGGCATGTAAGCCAGACCGGGTTTCGTCCGGTCTGGCTTGCTGCTTTGGCGGGACTGTTGTGCGCCGGGCCGCTGATCGCCGTAGCGTGGCTCGCCATCACCGGCACATGGACCGATTATCTCGCCCACATCTACGAGACTCGCCTTGCGGGCTATCTCTGGAATACCGCGATCGTGGGGCTGGTGGCCGCGGGCCTTTCCGGCGCGATCGGCACGGGCACGGCCTGGCTCGTCACCCGCCATGTCTTTCCTGGCAGAAGCGTTTTCCAGTGGATGCTGGCTCTGCCGCTCGCCATGCCCGCCTACGCGGCCGCCTATGGCTGGTATGATCTGACAC
>JBJHCI010000478.1:0-1803 GCA_050485925.1 Maricaulaceae bacterium | reverse complement strand
CGGCCATATCCATCCGCTGAAGCTGGTGGTGGGCACCGCGCGCGTGGCGGCGGAAGCGGGCGCCCGCCTGCACGAGGAAACGGGCGTGACCGGCATCGAGGCCGAGGGCGGCAAGGTGCGGATAAAAACCGCCACCGGCACGGTGACGGCCGACCGCGCGCTGATCGCCACCAACGCGCACGGCAAGGACCTCGACCCGGTCTCGGCCGCCCATATCATGCCGATCGGCTCCTTCATCGGCGCCACGCCGCCGCTGGGCGACGCGAGCCCCGTGCTGCCGGGCGGCGAGAGCGTGGACGATTCGCGTTTCGTGGTGCGCTATTTCCGCCGTTCGGCCGATGGCAGGCTTCTGTTCGGCGGCCGCGAGATCTATGCCGCCGCCAGCCCCAGCGACATTCGCGGCGCGATCCGGCGGCAGATCGCGGAGGTCTACCCAGACCTTGCCGATGTGGAACTGACCCATGCCTGGGGCGGCTATGTGGGCATCACCATGCCCCGAAAACCCTTCATGCGCGAGGTGAAGCCGCGGGTGATGTCGATCGGCGGGTTTTCCGGCCACGGGGTGATGCTGGCGAATTTCGCCGGAAAACTCTACGCGGAATCGGTGTCGGGCAACCGCGACCGGCTGAAGCTTTTCGAGGAACTGAAGATCCCGCCTTTTCCCGGCGGCGCCCGCCTGCGCCCGCTGCTGCTTTACCTGGCGCTGAACTGGTATGCGCTGAGGGACAGGATTTGAGGGGGGTGTATCCGGTTCTGTTCTGGCCGAGAGACAAACGCGCATGAGGCGGGTAGGCGCGACCTGCGAAGGGGATTGCTTGAGGGCACTCGACGCAGTTCTAGCTGAAGCGGGGTCAACGCCATGTTTCCGGGGGTTCGATAATGTGGCCATTCGCGCCCATGACCTGCGGCGGGAACTGAGCAGCTTTGAGACGCTGTGGAGTGGCATGTCGGACGAATGAGGCGACGTTTCGCAGTCGTGCACTTGGCTGAGTGTTGTCCAGCCAGACTATTCCGATGTTCTTCTTCACGTTGTCACGGACCATTCTAATCGGCTCGCAGAGGTCGGTATCCTGAGACATGACCAACGCAATGTCGAAGCGATCCTGGTAGGCGTCATTCAAGAGATGTGAGGCAAGGTTTACGTCCGACCCTTTTTCTTCTGTGTCGTGAACTTCAACCTTAACCGATGGGTCCCACCGTGGATGAACGATAGGGCGCCATTTCTGTTTGGGCAGAAACCTCCCGTAGTGGAAACGGAAGCCCGACAAAGTTCGCAGTGCGCTGAAAAATAGCTGCTGGCGGCGCGGGGCATCGGGATCGCCGGCTCTCGGGCTCACACGGGCCGTGAAATACCGGATAATTTGGACGTCGTCTTCCGGGCTGAGAAGTGATTCGGCCAGTGCGCGGATGTTCAACCACTTGTAGGTGGTTCCGCGAAGCGCGCGGTAATAGAGATTGAATCCGTCCACATAGACGTAAGCGCGCATTGGCCCCCACAAACAACAAAGGCCGCCGCAGCTTTCGCCTTGGTCGGCCTTTGAGCCAACGGCACGCCGTTGGCGAGTAGACCCGATATATAATGCTCTGACGATTAGCCGTCAACGAATTGCAGATTGGTGCGGGGTCCTGGCTCCATTTCTGCTTACAACCCAATTGCTGTACGGTCCCTCGGAGGCAAAACCACTCGAACACCGGACAATCATTCCGAGCTTAGCCTACTATTTGGATCCTCTCGTTGCGTTGGGCGCGCTGAGACCGCTTTATATGTGCACTCATAGCATGCGAACTTGTGCTCGCTACCGC
>JBJHCI010000477.1:0-1807 GCA_050485925.1 Maricaulaceae bacterium | reverse complement strand
AATGGCCAGCCAGCACAAGAACCAATAAATGGGCAGTCCAATCAGCACCGAAGCGACGTGACTCTTGCCGATCCGGCCGAGCCCGATCACCGCTGCAGCTCCGGCGCCCAGATACCCCAGTGCCAGGAGCCCGACATCAAGCACCGTATTGAGCGGTGGCATCTGCCCGGACACGAATGCAAAGGCAATCTGAGCCATCACCACAGCCAGGAACAGGCCGTGCAGGGCGATGGAAAACACCATGGAGCCCACAAAGGTCACGAATGCGGCAAATCCGGCCGGCCCCAGCTCGCGCCACAGTCGCCTGGGGTGACGACCATGCACGATCAGGGTCTGCATCCAGCCTTTCTGCCATCGCGTGCGCTGACGAAGCCAAGATAGGAGCCTGACCGGCGCGGCTTCGAATGTCTTTGCGGAAAACGCCTTGACGGCAAATCCAAGCCGCGCAAGCCGGATGCCCAGATCGGCATCTTCGGTAACGTTGAAGGCGTCCCAACCGCCCGCCTGGCGCAGTATCGCGGTCCGGAAGTGGTTCGAGGTGCCGCCCAGCGGCAAAGGCAGCCCGAACCGGGCCAGAGCAGGCAACAACAGCGTGAACTGGGCAGCATATTCGGCACAGAACATCCGGGTGAGAAAACCCTCGTCCTCGTTGTCGATCACCAACTGGGCCTGCAGGCATGCAAGCCTGGGATCGGTGATCATCAGGCTGGCGGCCTCGCGCAATTGACGCGGTTCGGGCCGGTCCTCAGCATCGAAGACCACGACAAACTCCCCGCTGACCAATGGCAGCGTAAAGTTCAGCGCCTTGGGCTTTGTCGCGGGGCCGCCGGGGGGAACGACCACCAGCTGCATGTAAGCGGAATCGATGCTGGCGGCGACCGCCTTGATGGTCTTGGGGCTGGAGCTCTCGACGACTAAGAAAACTTCGAGCTTCTCGGCCGGATAGTCGAGGCGCGATATTGCCCTTGTGATCTGAGGCACCATGTGGGCTTCGGCTCTCAGCGGCACCACGATGGAATACCGGGGCAAGTCGTCCGCGCTTAACAGATGCGCAGCCTTCAGCGGCGTGTTGTGTTCAGCATCGAGCGCTGCCCAGATGCGAAATGCCGACGGTATGAGAAGAAACACCGCCAGCAGTGTCCAGAGCACCACGTACTCCGACAGCGGTGCAACAAGCGCGAGCAACGTTGTCAGCGCCAGAATGACGACAAATCCCACCCTGATCCGACGGGGCAATTCAAGATGTGCGCTGGCAAAGGGGAACTTGCGGGCCAGCCCCTGATAGGCCTGCTCAAGAAGCGCTTTGGCGTTTGATCGCAGCAACGCGCCGCGCAATACCGAAGGCGGGACGATAACGAGCTTGTCGCGCAAGTCAGGCCGTTTGGCCAACGCGACACCCAAAAATGCCAGCTGCTCGAAACCAGGTGCCGCGAAAACACATTCCCGGGCATCGACTGTCGCACGTGCGGATTGAACGTCGCGCAACGCATCGGGAGAAACCGACCTGGGGACTTCGAGCAGCCTGGCATTTATCTGACCGGAAAATCTCAGACCCAACACACATGCCGCGCGTTCGTACAGCACTTCGGGCGCAAGTCGATAGCGCAGACTCAAGGCGATAATTGGATCGGCGCCGAGCCGGTCAGCATGAATCAGAACGGCATGTGCCGCCTGCCGCGTGAGCCAATGCGCGCCTGCAATGGCCACGAGAAACGAAATTCTTTCGCCCTGGTTCAAGTGTCCCCCAACAGTTTGTCCCGGCACCTCAAAGGTGACCGGGTCTCACCATTGAGGTCAACCCTATGAT
>JBJHCI010000476.1:0-1809 GCA_050485925.1 Maricaulaceae bacterium | reverse complement strand
GCGTACCGCCGCGCAGGCGGAACAGCATCATGCGGGCCAGCTCGCGCATCAGGCTGGCATGTCTGCGGGTCAGCTTTTCAAATGCGCTCTTGGGAAGCCGGATCAGCTCGCTGTCGCGCAGGGCGTAGATATTGGCCGAATGAGGCCGGTCCTCGACCAGCGCCATTTCGCCAATGGGTTCACCGGCCCGGATATGACCGACCAGCTCGGGCCGCCCGTCCGCCCCGGTGCGGAAAGCCGCGAGCGCGCCGGAGCGGACCAGATAGAAGGCATCGGCAGGGTCGCCGGCCTCGAACAGGGTCTGGCCCGCCGGCAGGCAGAACCATTCCACCTCGGCTTCCACAGCCTTCAGCGCGGCTTTTTCAAGCCGGTTCAGGAAGGGCAGGAAGCCGAGCTGCAGGTCCATCATAAAGCCATTTTGCGGCGGGACATTGGCCCCGCCAGTCATTCATTCAGATACCGCCATGAGTCCGCGCTGTCGAACACCGGTAATTACCGGTCGGGGTGTACCTCATCTTTCGTTTTCCCGGCGCAAGCCGGGATCCAGTCTTTTAGTTCCGCAACGCATCCGCGTCGCGATATTCTGCCCGCCCGCAGCTTTAGCGAGGAGCGAAGACCGGATGGGTTGAGCATCAATTATAGAGACTGGGCCCCGACTTTCGTCGGGGAAACGCGAGTTTAGGTGAGGTCAAGAACCGTGTGGCCCGGCCTCAAGAGGCAAACTGCCCGCCCGCTAGCGGGCAAGCTCTGCCTCCACCCACGCGTCCACCAGCTCTTCCAGCACGGCCAGCGGCACCGCCCCGTCACGCAGGATCACTTCGTGGAACATGCGGATGTCGAACCGGTCGCCGAGCCGTTCCTCAGCGCTCTCGCGCAGCTCCAGGATCTTGATCATGCCGATCATGTAAGCGGTCGCCTGACCCGGCATGACGATATAGCGCTCAATAGCGCGCACCGCGTCGCCTTCAGGGTTGGGCGTGTTCTCGATCAGGTACTGGATCGCCTCTTCGCGGGTCCAGCGCTGGTCATGCAGGCCCGTATCGACCACAAGGCGCGCCGCCCGCCACAGCTCCATGGCGAGGCGCCCGAAATTGGAATAGGGATCCTCGTAATAGCCCATCTCCAGCGGCAGATACTCGGTATAGAGCCCCCAGCCTTCTGAATAGGCGGTGAAGCCGCCAAACCGGCGGAAAGCCGGAATGTCTGTCAGGTCCGTCATGATGGAAAGCTGCATGTGATGGCCGGGATTGCCCTCGTGATAGGCCAGCGCCTCCATCTGGTAGATCGGCATTTCGCGCATATCGTAGAGATTGGCGTAGTAGATGCCGGGGCGTGAACCGTCCGCTGCGGGCCGCGAATAGAAGGCCTTGCCGGCCGAGCGTTCACGGAAGGGCTCCACCCGGCGCACTTCCAGCGCGTGTTCGGGCAGGGTGATGAAGTATTCGGGCAGGCGGGTATTGATCGTCTCGATCAGGCGGGTGGCTTCGGCCAGATAGGCTTCGCGGCCCTCATCGGTGTTGGGATAGTAGAACTGGTCGTCCTCGCGCATGAAGACGAAGAAGTCCTGCAAGCTCCCTTCAAACCCCACCTCTTGCATAATCTCGCGCATCTCGCCATGGATGCGCTCCACATTGGCAAGGCCGAGATCGTGGACTTGGCTTGCGGTCAGATCGGTGGTGGTGAAGTTGACGAGGCGTGCCGCGTAATAGGCCTCCCCATCGGGCAGCCGCCACGCGCCATCGCCTTCTGCCGCACCTTCGCGATGACGCTCCATGGTGGCGATCAGCGCCTCATAGGCGGGCCCCCATG
>JBJHCI010000475.1:0-1825 GCA_050485925.1 Maricaulaceae bacterium | reverse complement strand
GTGCTGCGTGCCTTGCGCCTGATCCGCGCCGAAGAAGCCCAGAAAAACCTCGTGCGCGGCCAGTATAGCGCGGGCGTGATCGATGGAGCGGCTGTGGACGGCTATGCCAGCGAGGTCGGCAACTCCACCAGGACCGAGACCTTTGTCGCCGTACGTGCCCATGTCGATAACTGGCGCTGGGCAGGCGTGCCCTTCTACCTGCGCACCGGCAAGCGGATGAGCGCGCGGCGCAGCGAGATCATCATCACCTTCAAGCCGGTGCCCCATGACATCATCCAGGCCGATGCAGGCGTCTTACAGCCCAACCGGCTCGTCATTCGCCTGCAGCCCGATGAGGGCGTGAAGCTGATGATGATGACAAAGGATCCGGGGCCCGGCGGCATGCGCCTGCGCTATGTGCCCTTGAACCTATCCTATGCTGAAGAGTTCGAGGCCGATTATCCGGACGCTTACGAGCGCCTGCTGATGGCGGTGGTGCGGGGTAATCTCGCCCTGTTCATGCGCCGCGACGAGGTGGAGGCGGCCTGGCGCTGGACCGATGCGGTGATCCAGGCCTGGCACGATGGCGCGAACGCGCTGCACACCTATGCCGCCGGCACCGACGGTCCGCAGCAATCCGCCCTCATGCTGGGCCGCGATGACCGCGAATGGTTCGACGGCCATGACTGAACCTGGCCCCCGCTTTCATGCCTTTGCGGATGCAACGCTCGCGACCGGCGTTCTGTGCGCGCGGCTGGTGAAAACCCTTCAGGAAGCGATCGCACGGCGCGGCGCGGCGAGCCTTGCCGTTTCCGGCGGATCGACACCGCGTGCGCTCTACCAGTCCCTGTCGCGGACAAAACTCGACTGGGAGAAGGTGAGTGTCGTGCTCGCCGACGAGCGCTGGGTGGAACCGGGCGAGGCGGGGTCGAACGAGAGCTTCGTGAAGTCCACCCTGCTGACCGGGAGGGCGGAAAAGGCCCGTTTCATACCCTTAAAGGCCCCCGGCGATACGCCGGAAGAGGGGCTTCAGACAGTAGAAAAGCGCCTCTCGGACATACGATTTCCGCTCGACGCAGCCATTCTGGGCATGGGCAATGATGGCCACACCCTCTCCTGGTTTCCCCATGCGGAGGGTCTGGATGCGGCCCTGTCCGAAGACGGTCCGCGCGCGGCAGCGATCACGGCAAACCGAAGCGCCGTGACGGGCGATCATCTACACCGCATCACGCTGACGCTCGCTGCCCTGCGGGGCGTTTCCTTGTGCGCCCTGCTGATACGCGGTGAGGACAAGCGCGCCGCGTTCGAGGCCGCCACGCAGCCCGGTCCGGTGGAGGATGCCCCCGTGCGCGCGCTCCTCACCCATGAGACAATCACCCTGGAGACCTACTGGTCGCCATGAACCCTGCTGATGAAAGGGGCCGGTCATGACCGCCGCTTTGAACCCCGTCCTGCAAGACGTTACCGCGCGTATCAGCAAGCGCAGCAAGGCAACGCGCGCGGCATATATGGACCTTATCGCCAAGGCCAAAGCCGATGGCGTGCAACGCAAAATCCTCTCCTGCGGTAATCTCGCCCACGGCTTTGCGGCCTCGGGTGATGACAAGAGCGCGCTGAAAGACCTTGTCTGGCCGAATGTCGGGCTCGTCACCTCCTTCAACGACATGCTGTCTGCCCATCAACCGCTGGAAACCTATCCCGCCATCATCAAACGGGTCTTGCGGGGCGCGGGCGCAACCGCGCAGGTCGCGGGCGGCGTGCCGGCCATGTGCGATGGTGTGACGCAAGGCCAGCCGGGCATGGAGCTGTCGCTGTTCTCGCGCGATGTGATCGCCATGGCGACCGC
>JBJHCI010000474.1:0-1825 GCA_050485925.1 Maricaulaceae bacterium | reverse complement strand
TGTTTGGACAGGTCATCATACACGATGAGGGCGTGCATGCCGTTATCGCGGAAATACTCACCCATGGCGCAGGCGGTGAACGGTGCCAGGAACTGCATCGGGGCCGGATCGGAGGCGGTCGCGGCAACAACGATGGAGTATTCCATCGCGCCGTTCTCCTCCAGCGTCTTCACGATCTGGGCGACGGTGGAGCGCTTCTGGCCGATGGCGACATAGACGCAGTAGAGCTTCTTGCTCTCGTCATCGCCTTCATTGATCTGTTTCTGGTTCAAGATGGTGTCGAGCGCGATGGCGGTCTTGCCGGTCTGGCGGTCGCCAATGATCAGCTCGCGCTGGCCGCGGCCCACCGGGATCATCGCGTCAATGGCCTTGATGCCGGTCGCCATCGGCTCGTGCACGGATTTGCGCGGCAGGATGCCCGGCGCTTTCACGTCCACGCGGCGGCGCTCGGCCACATCCTTGATCGGACCCTTGCCGTCGATCGGCTCGCCCAGCGCGTTCACGACGCGGCCCAGCAGGCCCCGGCCAACGGGCGTATCCACGATGGAGCCCAGACGCTTGACGGTGTCGCCTTCCTTGATGCCCCGGTCTTCACCGAAGATCACGCAGCCGACATTGTCGGTTTCAAGGTTGAGCGCCATGCCCTTCACGCCGCCGGGGAATTCCACCAGCTCACCGGCCCGCACCTCGTCGAGGCCGTAGACCCGCGCGATACCGTCACCGACAGAAAGCACCTGGCCGACATCGGAAACGTCTGCTTCCGCGCCGTAATTCTTGATCTGATCCTTGAGGATCTGGGAGATTTCCGCTGCCCGGATGTCCATGGCGTGTCTCAAGCCTCTTTCATCGCCTGTCTCACCCCGTCCAGCTTGGTACGAAGCGAGGAATCGAACATGCGCGAACCGACCTTCACGGTCAGGCCGCCAATCAGTTCAGGCCGCACCGCGGCCCGGACCTCTACATCCCGCCCGAGGGCGGTTTTGAGTGCTGTGGTCAGCTCTTTGAGCTGGGTGGCCGTCAGCGCGTCCGCACTCGCGATCTCGGCGGTTACCGCGCCGCGATGCTTCGCTGCCAGCTGCTTGAACGCCGCCACGATGGCCGGCAGATCGCCCGCCCGGCCATTCTTCGCGGTCACCGCCACGAAATTGTGGCCCATGGGGGAGAGTTTCAGCTTGTCAGCCAGTGCAGCCAGCGCAGCGGCCTTCTCGGCAACCTTGTGCACCGGGCTTGCGGCCGCGCGGCGCAGCTCGGCCGATTCGGCAAAGGCAGCGCCCAGCGCGTCCATATCGGCTTCGGCCTTGGCCAGAGCCTTGGATTCCAGCGCCAGATCAAACAGTGCGCGCGCATAGCGCAGCGCGGCTTCACTCGAAATTGCGTTCTCGCCGGTGGTCACCGCTTAAGCCCGCTTCCTGATCCTGATGAGTGCCCGTCACGAACCGGCCGGCAAGGCCGATCCAAGCACCTGAGAAACTTGAGTTTTTTTGGGGCTTCAGAGAGGGTTCGGCCTGACGCCCCGGCCAGTCCGGCGCTCACCTAGCACAGGGGCATGAGGGCGGCAACCCGCCCGCGCGCAAACGGCGCAGGGAGGTGTGTGTCAGGGCAGCGCGTCCTCGCTGCGCTGGCGGGACTTAATGTCGGCCATGGTCCGGTCGAGTAGCTCCCCGCGTTCGGCCTGTTGCAGGCCGATATCGATCTGGGCGGGCAGGGCGTCGATCTCCTCTGCCTCTGTGCGTTCGGCGCGGATGCGTTCGCGCAATGCCTCGCGGATCACCTCGCTGGCATTGGAATACAGCCCGCTTTCCACCTTCTCGCGGACCCATTTCTC
>JBJHCI010000473.1:0-1833 GCA_050485925.1 Maricaulaceae bacterium | reverse complement strand
CGCATGCCCGGCGGGTGCGTCGGGTCCGTAGGTGGACCCGGTCAGGTGCGGGTAAGCCGGAGAACGCCATTGGTCTCGACGACCCGCAGATCGTAGGCGGTGGCAATTGTCTCGGCGAAGGTACGCGTGTCACCCGCCCGGAACGCTCCCACGAACCGTTCGCCGTGAAGACCGGTTGCCGACAGCTCTATGCGCACGGGTGAATACCGGTTCATTTCGGCTATCGCCTCCGCCAGAGTTTCCCCGTCAAAGACTAGCCGCCCCCCCTGCCAGGCGAGTTGGCGTGAGATATCGGCCTCGTCCAGGTGACGGACGCTTGGAGCACTTCCCACGCTGATCTGCACGGCCATCAGGGCATTGGCGTTGAGAGAGTCTTCACCGCTTTCGATGGCAACTTCGCCTTCCGCCACGGTGATCAGCACCCCGTCGCCCTGCCGGCGTACCACGAAATGCGTACCAACCACGCGCACGGTGGTCCCGCCTGTGTGAACCAGAAATGGCCGGGAGGGATCGGAACTTACCTCGAAGGCGACTTCACCTTCATCAAGATAGACCGAACGATTGTAGGCCGAGAAGGCGATCTGGACCGTGGAGCCGGTATTCAGGGTCATCATCGAGCCATCGTCCAGTACGATGCGGCGGATTTCCCCGATCTCGGATATTTCCAGATGGGCTGCCGGACCGGCGGCGGGCTGCTGTAGGAAGACCATCACGCCGGCAACCGCGAGCAATGTGGCGGCCATTGCGCTTACCGCCGCAATGATGGCGGTTTTTCTGCGGGCGACGGCATCCAGGATGGTTACCCGGTCACCCTCGGCCGGTGCCTGCCCGCCGCGTGCCAGTGCGGCCAGCCTATCCGCGTCCAGCCATACGGCGCGCGCGCGCGCATAGGCACCAACGTGACGCACGTCGGCTTCCAGCCACGCGTTCAGCGCTGCTTCCTCCTCCGGCGATAGCGGGCCCGCATCCACGCGGACGGCCCAGCGTGTGGCCTCCTCGTCAATCGCGTTGGTCTCGGGCTTCCGGTTCATCGTCTCTCCGTGGTTCAGCGTGCGGCCCGGATTCCCCGGATCTCATGTCTTGGCCCAGCAGAAGCAAGGCTTTGGCCAGATGCTTTTCCACCGTGCTCTGCGATATGCCCATGCGTTCGGCGATCTCCCGCTGGGACAGCTCCTCAAACTTGCGCAACTCAAACGCTTGGCGGCACCGCTTAGGCATGCCTGCCAGCGACCGCTGGAGGCGTTCGACCTCCTGACGTGCATTCAGCCGGCGTTCGGAGTCCGGCTCATTGTCTACGACGTTCAGCGCGTCAATATCCGCCATCAGCTCGATGGTGACAGTGCGTGAGCGGCGCAGCGTCTCGGCCACAAGATTGCGTGCGACGGTAAAGAAATAGCCTCGCGCGTTGCCGATCCTGCCCAGATCGGCCTTCAGCAGACGGGCATAGGCTTCCTGAATGATGTCGTCGGGATCGATTCCGGGCGCGCCGCGCGTATGCCGCACCAGCCAGCGGCGCACGTCGGCTTCGTGCGGCAGCACGGCTCTTGCCAGCCACTCAATGCGATTATCACTCCCCATTGGTGGCACTAGGCCTCCTGCTTTCCGGCCCGTCAAGCACCTCACACTGCCCGTTTACGCCGGGAGGCGCGCCAACAGGAAGCAGGGCCGCGTTGGGGGTAAAGGGCCGCTGGTGCATCGAACAGGACATGCGGGCATCAGCATGCGCCGTAAGACAACAAGGGGAGTTGAACCAATATGACCGGACGATTGAGCAGCGATTTTCGCGGCCTGATCGGCGTCTGTGCATCTGCAATCTTGGCATTGGCCCTGTCT
>JBJHCI010000472.1:0-1833 GCA_050485925.1 Maricaulaceae bacterium | reverse complement strand
GGATATGCGTGATGTGCGCGGGCAGGAGACGGCAAAGCGCGCCCTCGAAATCGCCGCTGCGGGAGGCCACAATCTTCTGCTTGTCGGCCCACCGGGTGCGGGCAAATCCATGCTGGCCGAGCGCGCACCGGGTCTCCTGCCGCCTCTCTCGCCACAGGAATTGCTGGAAATCTCCATGATCCAGTCCGTGGCGGGCCTTGTGGAGCGCGGGCGTCTCAGCCGCACACGGCCCTTCCGGGCACCGCACCATTCCGCCTCGATGGCAGCCATGGTGGGCGGTGGCACGCGGGTGCGTCCTGGGGAAGCCTCTCTTGCCCATCACGGCGTGCTTTTTCTGGACGAATTGCCTGAGTTCCATCCCCAGGTACTCGATTCACTGCGCCAGCCACTTGAAACCGGCGAGATTGCCGTGGCCCGGGCCAATGCCCGGATCACCTTCCCCGCCCGTTTCCAACTCATTGCCGCGATGAATCCCTGCCGGTGCGGCTGGGCGGGAGCGAACGGGCAGAGCTGCGCACGCGGACCTCGATGCGCCCAGAGCTATCAGGCACGCATTTCCGGCCCGATGATGGACCGGATCGACCTGCAGATCGAAGTGCCGGCCGTCACGCCCGCCGACCTTGCCCTGCCGCCTGCACAGGAAGGCACGGCCGAGATCGCCGCGCGGGTGGCTACCGCTCGGGCTGTACAGATGGAACGGGGCGGGCTCAACGCCCGCCTGTCCGGCGACGCGCTGGATACCATCGCTGAACCGGACAGCGCCGGCCGAGAGCTGCTCTCGCGCGCCGCAGAGCTGATGGGGCTGACCGCGCGGGGTTATCACCGCGTGTTACGCACGGCGCGTACGATTGCCGATCTGGAGGGTTCCACCGGAGTGCGGCGCCTGCATATCGCCGAGGCGCTCAGCGCAAGGCGCGCCAGCCGGATGGAAGGAAATACAGCCGCGCCGTCAGGGGTTGTTTTTGACCGGCCCGTCTCGACGCTTCCTTAACCTCATCAGCGCTAGCGTACGGCCATGACCGCGCGCCCTCTCTCCCGGCTCATTGAGGAGCCCTCGACCGCCAGCCTCGATATGAGCGAAGGCGTATCCAGTGAAATCAAGGCGTTGCGTAATATTTTCGATGCCATTGGCGAACTGGTCATCGTGCGCGATGGCGAAGGCCGGCTAACCGATGTTAACGGGGCCTTCCTGCGCGCTTTCGGCGGCGAGCGTGAAGAGTGGATCGGGCGCTGGTTTGCCGTCGCGCCAGCCTTTGCCCCGCACGAAGGCCAGACCCGCTATGATGTCGCCATGCGCACGCGCGCCGGACCGGTCTGGATAGAGTGGGCCGAAACCCTGCATCCGGGCGGAGGCGTGATCGCGGTCGGGCGCGACGTAACCGAACAGCGCAATCTCGTCGCCCGCGAAAGTGAAGCCGCGCGCGGCAAGAGCGTGTTCTTCGCCGCTGTCACTCACGAGTTGCGTACTCCGCTCTCCGGGGCACTCGGCACGGTGCGTCTTCTCGAAGATACCGGTCTGAAGCCGGACCAGTCCGCCTATGTCTCCGCGCTGAAAGCGAGTACGGCCCACGCGCTCGCCCTGATTGACGATATTCTTGATATTTCCCGGCTTGAGGCCGGCAAGCTCGACCTGCGGCCTGAACCGGTCGATCCAGCCCGGCTCGTGGAAGAGGTATGCGAACTCCTTTCGGAGAAGGCTGCTGAAAAGGGCCTGTCACTCGCCCACGCTCAGGGGCCCGGCGTACCGGCTCAGATCCGGGCTGATCCCGCCCGGTTGAAACAGATCCTGTTCAATCTTGCGGGAAATGCGGTGAAGTTCACGCGTGAAGGCGG
>JBJHCI010000471.1:0-1838 GCA_050485925.1 Maricaulaceae bacterium | reverse complement strand
CTGCGCTGCGCTCAACGCTGCGCGTTCACGCTGTGAGAGGGCGGGGACGGGGCGCACGGCGCGTGGATCGATCGGCTCGCCGGTATGGGCATTGCGCAAGACCGGGATGACGGCTTTGCCCGTCGCCTGCGAGACCAGCTCTACCGGCAGCTTGCCCGGTTCGCACAGCCAGCGCGCGCCCCACGCGAAGAAGGCGAGCACGGTGGGGTAGAGCGCGCGTCCCATATCGGTCAGCACATATTCATACCGGTCCGGCCGCTTCTGATAAAGCTTGCGGGCAAGAATGCCGTGGGCGACCAGCCCGTCCAGCCGGTCGGCGAGCACGCTGGTGGAGACATCGAGATTCTTCAGGAAATCGTCATAGCGGCGGATGCGGTAGAAGCACGCCGCCAGCACCAGATTGGTCCAGTAATCGCCGAACAGCTCAATGCCGAGCTCGACAGGTTTTCCGCTGGCGCGCATGGCGGGTTGCACTTTGCGCCGGCGCATTTCCTTCAGGGCAGGGGCCTTCCCAGGCATTGGGCCGGGCCGGGGCAATACATCGCCGGGAAGGATGGGTTTCCTGCTATTCTCGCCGGCCATGACCGGCTCCACCGGGCCTGATCCGTCACGGGCGATAAGGCGGATGGCACGGGCCGGTTCGGCGCGCGGCGACCAGTCCTGCTCCCAGAAGATCAGCATGATCGCAACGCCGTAAAGATCACGCCCCATCGCGGTCAGGACATATTCATCGCGCGGCGGGCGGGACTGGTACTGGCGGCGCTCCAGCAGACCCGCCTCGGTCAGCGTTTTCAGCCGCCGTGCCAGCACAGAGCGAGCGATCGCGAGGCGTTCCAGCCAGTCATCAAAGCGGCGTGCGCCCCGGAACGCCTCACGCAGGATCAGCATCGTCCAGGCCTCGCCCACCACGTCCATTGCGTGGGAGACGGGATTATTCTGAATCATCTGCTTGAGGTCAGTGCTCATGGCTGCACTAGAGCCGATGAAAACCCGTTTCGCAAACGTCCGTGGGGGTTGAGGTGACCCACGAAACCGGCTAGAGTTAGTTTCACTAACAAAGTGACCCCGCAAAATGATGGGTCACACGCCATCCGGGGTCGTCCATTTGAGCCGCTTGCCTGACCATATCACCCGTAATCTGCGCCTGCCGCTGGTGGCCGCGCCCATGTTTCTGGTTTCTGGCCCGGAGATGGTGCTGGCGGCCTGCAAGTCAGGTGTGATCGGCTCGTTTCCCGGCCCGAATTGCCGCACTATTGAAGACCTTGAAGCCTGGATGCAGGCCATTGCCTCTTCTCTGAACGCGGACGATGCACCCTGGGCCTATAACATGATCTGCCACTCCTCCTATCCGCGCTTCGATGCGGAGCTGGAGCTGGTGAAGAAATATCAGCCGCCCATCGTAATCACCGCCCTTGGTGGGCCGCACCGCGTGGTGGAGGCGGTTCACGGCTATGGCGGGCTGGTGTTTGCCGATGTGAACTCGGTGGAGTTTGCCGCCAAGGCCGCAGCCACCGGCGTGGATGGGCTTGTGCTGGTCTGCGCGGGGGCGGGCGGCCACACCGGTACCATCGCCAATATTGCGTTTATTGAGGCCGTGCGGGGCTTCTTCGATGGTTTCATTGCCGTCGCAGGCGGCATTTCGACCGGGCGCGGCATCGCCGCCGCAGAGTCGATGGGAGCGGACCTTGCCTATATGGGCACCGCCTTCATCACGGCTGAGGAAAGCCTCGCCCCGTCTGACTACAAGGACATGGTGGTGCGCGCCGGTCCGTCAGACCTCGTGGTTTCGGCCTCGGTGACGGGTGTGCCGGCAAGCTGGCTGAAAGAGAGCCTCAAAC
>JBJHCI010000470.1:0-1838 GCA_050485925.1 Maricaulaceae bacterium | reverse complement strand
TTCATGGAGTGTTCGCAAAGCGGGTGCTAACGTGGCCATAGCGGGTGGGCGCAGGCCTCTTTCCAGGGTGAGATACGCATGCAGCTTCCTTATCTGAAACAATGCCTTGCCAGCGCTGCGCTGGCCGGGGCGATAGTCTTGAGCGGGCTCTGCACTGCGCTTGCGCAGGATATCCCCTTCACTGCCTGGCGGGACGGATTTGCCTCCGATCTGCGCCGGGACGGTGTTGATCCGGCCATCGTGTCGTCCATGCTGGACGGGCTGGAGCCCGATCCGCGCGTGATCGAGCGCGACCAGACCCAGCCCGAATTCGTCAGGCCGATCTGGCAGTATCTCGAAGGCGCGGTGTCAGATACACGCGTCGCCAATGGCCGCCGCGCGGCGGCGCGTATCGCGGGCACGCTGCAGGCGGTGGAAGACCGGTTCGAGGTCGATCAGCACATCCTCACCGGCATCTGGGGGCTGGAGAGCGCCTATGGCGAGATACAGGGCAATTTCGACATTGTCCGCTCGCTGGCCACGCTCGCCTGGGAAGGCCGCCGGCGCGGCTTTGCCGAGTCACAACTCCGGGCTATCGCCCAGATGCTAGAGCGCGGCTATGCCACGCGCGCCGAGCTGATCGGCTCGTGGGCCGGCGGTATGGGCCAGACCCAGTTCATTCCGGCGACCTATATGGAGCGTGCGGTCGATTTTGACGGCGACGGGCGGCGCGATATCTGGCGCAATGAAGGCGATGCGCTGGGCAGTGCGGCGAACCTTTTGGCCCGCGCAGGCTGGCAGTTCCGCGAGCCGGTCTTCACCGAAGTGACCCTGCCGTACGGGTTCGACTTTGCCGGCTGGACGGAGACGCAGCGCCGACCCGTATCGCAATGGGCAGCGCAAGGCATCCGGCCTGCAGGCGGGGAATGGTCGAGCGATGATCTCTACCGCTCTGCGCGCCTTGTGATCCCGGCCGGGGCGGACGCGCCTGCCTTCCTCGTCTACCGCAATTTCGAGGCGTTGCTGCGCTATAACAACTCGACGGCCTATGCGTTGGGCGTGGCCTATCTCGCCCGCGCGTTCGAACATGGCGATGCCGGCATGGCGACTGGCTGGCCGGTCGACAATCCTCCGATTAGCCGCTCGCAGTCGCGCGAGCTGCAGGAGGCGCTCTCGCGGCTGGGTTATGATCCGGGCGGGCTTGATGGTGTGGTCGGTCCCAATACGCGCCGCGCCATCCGCGCCTTCCAGAGCGCGACGGGACGCACGCCGGACGGCTATGCGGGCCTTGCGCTCTATAACGCGGTTATGGAGGCGGATCGGGGGCGGTAGACGCGCCTTCGCTTGCCGTGAAACCCCGGACGCGAAGCGATCCGTGACCGTTCTCCATTTTTCCTGAATCCCGTCCCGGCTCTCCTTGCGGTCGATCGGGATTTCAGGGAGTGGACAGAAGACGCAAGCCTGCCTCAAACCACCCCGCTATCATCCTCGCTGCTCTCGAAGGGCTGGATGGCCACGCGCACGCGCGGGTGTAGAAGCGCAATCGCGCCTGCCAGTACGCTAAGCGCCACATTCAGCATGAAGGGCGCGGTGGGGCCTACCGCCTGATAGAGCCAGAGGCCCGTCAGCGGCGCGATGAGAAAGCCGAGCCCGGCCGTCGCTGCCGTCACGCCGGCTGCCCGGCCCTGCTCTTCCGGGCTGACGGCAAGGCTCGCCCCGCCGGTAAAGCCCGAGCGCGCAAAGCCGAAGCCCAGCGAGTTTAAGAGAAAGCCGAGCACGATAGAGGCATAGCCGCCTGAAAAGATCAGCTCCACCTGCCCGGCAAGGGTCAGGGCCGCACCGATGATCATCAGCATGCG
>JBJHCI010000469.1:0-1849 GCA_050485925.1 Maricaulaceae bacterium | reverse complement strand
TCCATGATCGCCACGCGCTCGCTGACGGGACGGGCCGCCCAGCGGGCCTGATTGGCGCGCAGGCGCGCGGCTTTTTCGGCCACCTCGGCGGAGGTGTGAGGGCGGAAGCTCATGTCGGGCTGGCCGGTCCGGGGGTTCCGGACGGGAATGTCAAAGGTGTCGCTGAGAACCTGCGCGTCGGCCATCTGGCCATCTCCTCCCGTCTGCGGGCGCACCTTTATGCGCGCCTCATAATGTCAGACGTCATTCTAATTCGTCATGTTGATCCGTCAAGGTTATTGGCGGACGATTTCAGACGATGAGGCCGGGGAAGCGCAGCTTGCCGTGATGCAGCCCGATCAGGCGCTGCATGATGGAGACCAGCCGGTCGCGTTCCGATGGAGAGAGGGGGGCGAGCGAGCGCGCTTCGGAAATGTCGGCCAGGGGCTGGGCCCTGCGCAGGATGTCTTCGCCGGCGGTGGTGATGGACAGCGCGCGCTGGCGGCGGTCGGAGAGGCTCGTTTCGCTTGTGAGGAGATCGCGCTCCAGCAACCGTCTGAGAATCACCCGGCAGGTGGCCGGATCCAGACCGAAGGTGCGCGCCAGTTCGATCTGGGTGACCGGGCCCAGAGCGGCGACGAGGATGAGCAGCGAGAACTGGCGGGGCGTGAGGTCGAGTTCGGCGAACTGATCGAGAATCTGCGCCTCGCACACCTGAAGGCAGCGCCGCACCAGGAAGCCGGGCCAGACCGCCATCGCCGTCAGGATATGGGGCTCCGGCCGCCACTCCGGTCCGCGAGCGTCATCGGTGCGGGCGATCCTCAGCATGGCGTCCAGAAGGAAAGCCCGGTCGCCGTCGTCGAGGTCGCCGCAGAGGATTTCCTGCAGGCGAAGATATGCGGCCCGGGCCTGTTCCGCCTGCGCGGCGGCTCCCGGCGGTGTCGTGAGCAGCGCCTTGCGGCGGTCGTGCGGGGCGCCGCCGCGCTTCATCAGTCCGGCATTGACCAGGTTGGAGACGATGGTTGAAACGGTCGATCGGTCCGTCCCCGCGGCTCTGGCCATGTCCGTCTGGCTGACCGGCCCGGTCAGCGAAAGCGTCAGCAGGATTTCCGTCTGAGGCAGGGTAGGGCCGTCCGTGAGCGCCCCGTGAAGCGCGGTCGTTATCTGGTTCAGCCTGGAGAACAGGAAAGCGGCGTGGGTGTAGAAGGTCGCCATGACCCGGCGGGCCTCATCCGATCCGCCCGCAGGGGGCGCGGCATGCGGCGCCGGTGGGAATTCAGGCCCTGACATTCGTATCCGATCACCCAAACACGCGAGGAACTTGTTGATCGCCCCACCGGAAAGTCGTTCTCCGCCAGCAGACGATCCGTTCAGATATCACCATAGACTGATTGTCTCCGACGCGTCATGGCAAGGCTTCCTCCGCACTCGCCATGGCAG
Organism: Maricaulaceae bacterium; assembly: GCA_050485925.1. GTDB lineage: Bacteria > Pseudomonadota > Alphaproteobacteria > Caulobacterales > Maricaulaceae > Glycocaulis. The sequence continues at coordinate 430 of JBJHCI010000469.1, read as the reverse complement.
GCGGTCACCCGCTGACAGACGCGTCCACGGCGCGCTCGGGGCCTGGATGGCGGGTCGCGACGAAGGCGCACGGCACTGAAATCGTTTTGAGAGATAAATATTGACTTATCATCGAGATTGCGTTCGAGTGACATTCAAGCTGCAAGGTCCGGACTGGCGCAAGATCAGCCGGGCAGGGAGGAACAATGACTCGCAGATCGCGGGCGCGTCACCTTTGAGTTGATCGCCACGCGCCTAGCTCCCGAAAAAACAGACGATGAACTTCGAGCGCCACACTGTGTCGGCGTGCTGATGATCCATCAATGAGCCCAGATAAATGCGTCGCGCGCCGCCTCATGGCGGGACAGAACGGACGCTCATAGTGGAGGGAAGTAATATGAAAGCTGTCTCGAAAACCTTGTCGCGTCTGCGGGCGCGCTCGATCGCGAGC
>JBJHCI010000468.1:0-1854 GCA_050485925.1 Maricaulaceae bacterium | reverse complement strand
CATCGCCCTGCGCGACGAACCGCGGCGTGATGCGCGCGAAGGCGTCGCACAACTCACCGAAATGGGCGTGCGCTCCGTCATGCTCACCGGGGACAACAAGCGCACCGCTCGGGCGATTGCAGAGAGGCTTGGCATCGAATGGGGCGCCGAGTTGCTGCCTCAGGACAAGTTGGATCTCGTCAATCAGATGAAACACAAGTCCAAAGTGGCGATGGTCGGTGATGGCATCAACGATGCTCCGGCGCTCGCAACAGCCGACGTCGGGATCGCCATGGGCGGCAGCACAGACGTGGCGGTTGAAACGGCTGACGCAGCCCTGCTCAAGAGCAACGTTACGGATGTCGCCCATCTGGTTGCCCTATCGCGCGCCACCATGACAAACATCCATCAGAACGTTGTCTTTGCCCTGGGGCTCAAAGCCGTCTTCCTGGTCACCAGCGTACTCGGCATCACCGGACTATGGATCGCCGTGCTCGCGGACACCGGCGCCACGGTGATTGTAACGCTGAACGCGATGCGGCTTTTTCTCTTTAAAGGTGCCAAGAAGGCCGATAAGGGCAAGGATAAGGAACAGGAGGTTCCGTCAAGGCCGTTGATGCCCCTCGAAAGCCGCTGATCCAAACAGAGGCTGGCGATCGGGATTGGTCGCCAGCCTGCTTCAAGAAACTCCTTCGACCAGCTGTAATACAGGCTCTGCACTGTGAACCTTGCGGCGCGCGCGGCGGATGTCTTTGACGGCCTTCTTCATCACGGGTTTCTTGCTCATCTTCGCTCCAAGATGGCTACGATGAGCCAGAAACCCTCCGTCATGCTATCGGCCCAATCTGTCCCATGCGCACTGACGTCAAACAGTGTTCGGGGTCGCCGGTGCCGTCATGTTCGGACTGGATCGACAGCATGAACCCGTCCGAGGGCGGGTCTTCGTCAGCGGTTTCGCACGACATCGCGTTGCAGAGTTCAAGCGCACGGGCGGCGTTTTCGGGCGTGCCCGCATCGAGCAGGCAGGAGAAATAGGTGTAATAGTCAGCGATAACCGGCTCCAGACATGACAAGGCCCGGTGCGAAACCGGGTCGAATGGATGGAAACAAATGGGAAATCAGGCGGCCTGCGGAAGGCTGAGCAGTTCGGCGGCGGTCTCGCGCCAGAACGGATCGACCATAATCGCGAGATGCCCTTTTCACCGGTACGATTGCACCGACGCACCCCGACCCAAAGCCGGCGCTCAGCCTGTTGGGTAGGCACCTCAAAGCGGCCGTTCAGGCAAAACGCAGCATCCGGTCATCGAGGGGCTATTGAACGTTTCAAGATCTTCATGAACCCCATATTCGGGATTACAAGCGGTGCACCTGGTAAATGTCGTCAGCGCGAAGCGGCAGCAGGCGCTCGGCCATTTCGTGTTTAAGCAGTTCCAGCCTGGCGTCCTGCGTCTCGTTGCGCTCTCGTATCGCACCAAGGGATACGAATTCTGGCAGAACATGACCCGGGCGGATCGTCACTTCGACGGTTGTGCCGCCAAGGGTAAAGCGCCACAGATAGGGGCCAGGCGGGGCGTTGATCACGTCCTTGCCGCCCAGACCGCGATCCACCTGATACCGCCCGTCGGTCACGGCGCGGGTAACGCATTCCACCGCATCACGCCCTCCGGGGCCTGTAAAGGCTGTGAGCACATGAATGTCACGCCGGGGCAACGGGCCGGTTGCCAGTGCGCCAAAACCGGCTTGCATCGCCTTCAATCCGTGAACAACCCCACCGGGGAAGCCGCCGCCGTGATAGGCCATGAGCATCGCGAAATCGAAGGAAAGCACCTGACCGTTTTCGGTCACTGAAATGTGGTCGTGACTCATGCGGGCACC
>JBJHCI010000467.1:0-1867 GCA_050485925.1 Maricaulaceae bacterium | reverse complement strand
CGGCTGTCGATCTCGGAAGCGCGCTTGTGCACGTCCTCGGCATCGGGATGGTCATCGGCAGCTGACAGCACGCGCGCGATCACGCGGCGCTGCTCGGTCATGCGCAGGCCCTTTTCAATGCAGAGCTGTTCAATGCGGTCCGACATTGCGGCCTCCACCAGAAATACGCAGATGCGCCTTATTCCCTGTCATTACCGGTGCACACGCGTCGTGTCCATGGCATGCCACCCGCCAGCGTCAGGTCAGTAAAACCGAAAACATGAGCGCATCGCTGCCATCAGCGTAATAGCGCACCCGCCGGCCGGTCTCCTGCCAACCTTCCCTTGTATACAGAGCGATGGCGGCGATATTGCTCACCGACACCTCCAGAAAGGCCTTCGCCGCGCCTTTTTCGCGGGCGTTTGCGAGCCCGGCATCCAGCAGGGCGCGGCCTGTGCCGGCGCGCCGTTTTTCCGGGTCGACGGCGAGGGTAAGGATTTCCGCTTCATCGGCTGCAACACGCATCACGACAAACCCGACAGGGATATCGTCCGCACCGGCCAGCAGAGCAAAACAGCCCGGCAAGCCAAGCAATTGCCGGAACGTTGCCGCGTCCCAGACCTCGTTGAACGTGCGCGCGTGCAGTTCTGCGAGCACTTCCGCCGCTTCGAGGCCGGCTGGCGCGACTATGACCCCGGTCACGGATTGATGCCGCCCGGCAGGGCCGCGTCGGGCGGGCGGGCATAGAGGGGAGAGGGCAAAGGTGCATCGCCTGCCGCCTGCGTCGTCAGGGCCATAAGGGCGGTCAATGGGGCCTCGTCGGGAAAGCCTGTCGGATCTGCTCCTAGGAGCACTGCGCCCGAACCCGACAGCACCACATCGCCGTAATCAGCAAGCACGGAGCGGGCCTCCTCGACGGGAAGGCGCCGTATGTCTGTCGCGGCTTCGCCGCGGGCAAAGACCTGTAACACCAGCTCGCCCCGGCGCGCATCGTGGATGGCGGCTACGGTCCGGGTCCCGCCCGGATCAGCCTGATGCGCCCAGGCGGCAAGGCTCGTTACGCCGAGTGCCTTTGCGCCTGTGGCGAGCGCCAGCCCGCGCGCAAACGCCGTCCCGGCGCGGGTGCCGGCAAAACTGCCAGGACCTGTGGCCACGCCGATACGGTCGATGGCATCGGGCGACACACCGGCCTCGGCCAGCAGGTCTTTGACCAGCGGGGCGAGGCGCTCGGCCTGACCGCGCGCCATTGCTTCATGGCGGGTGAAAACCTGCCCGTCCGCCCGCTTGAGACCGGCCGCACACCAGCGCCCCGTCGTATCGAGGACCAGAATGGCGCTGGCGGAAGCAGGCATGGCGGGCATGGACACCTATTTCAGGATGCGCGCCGCCTCGCCAAAGGGCAGGCGCGGCAGGCGCGGGAAAAGCTTTTCCTCAGTGCCATAGCCGATATTGACAAGGAAGTTGGAGCGCCAGTGCTTCATGGACGGATCGGATGCGAAAAATTCCTTGTCCACGGCAGCGGTGTCAAACCCACTCATCGGGCCGCAATCAAGCCCGAGCGCACGGGCGGCAAGGATCAGATAGGCCCCCTGCAGCGTGCCATTGCGCACACCGTTGGCCAGCCTTGCCTCGTCTGAGGCAAACCAGTCCTTTGCGCCCGGATCATGCGGGAAGAGTTGGGGCACCTTTTCGTGGAACTCCCAGTCCCAGGCCACGATCGCGGTCACCGGCGCGGTCATCGTCTTGTCGACATTGGACGGGATGAGGAAAGGTTTCAGCCGCTCCTTGGCCGCACCTTTCAGGAAGACGAAGCGGGCGGGCGAATTGTTCGCACTGGTGGGGCCATATTTGAGAAGATCGTAAAGCGCCTGCAGGGTCGCGTCGGAGA
>JBJHCI010000466.1:0-1869 GCA_050485925.1 Maricaulaceae bacterium | reverse complement strand
TCCGTGACTTCCGCGGGCTCAACCCGCGTTCGTTCGACGGGCGTGGCAACTACAGCCTGGGTATCCAGGAGCAGATCATTTTCCCCGAGATCGATTATGACCAGATCGATGCGATCCGGGGCATGGACATCACGATCACGACCACCGCCAAGACGGACGAGCATGGACGCGCGCTGCTCAGCGCGTTCAGCTTCCCGTTCCGGCGCTGAGGCAGGACAGGCAGTTATGGCCAAGACATCGATGATCCAGCGAGAGATCAAGCGGCAGAAGCAGGTCGAGCGCTTTGCGAAGAAGCGCGCCGAGCTCAAGCGGATCATCCGCAGCCCGGCCAGCAGCCCGGCCGAGCGCCAGACGGCGCAGGCCCAGCTGCAGGCGATGCCGCGTGATGCAAGCCCGACCCGGATGCGCAACCGGTGCAGCCTGTCCGGGCGGCCCAAGGGTGTCTACCGGAAGTTCGGCCTCGGCCGCACCAAGCTTCGCGAGCAGGCCATGCAGGGCAATGTCCCCGGCCTCAGCAAGGCCAGCTGGTAAGGAACGCGACTCATGAGTATCTCTGATCCCATCGCCGACATGCTGACGCGCATCCGCAACGGCCAGAAGGTCAAGCTGGCCAGCGTGTCGATGCCGCACTCCACCAAGAAGGAGGCGATCGCCCGTGTGCTCGAGAGTGAGGGCTACATCGCCGGCTTCTCGGTCAGCGAGGCCAGCAACAACAAGCGCGAGCTGCAGGTCGAGCTCAAGTATTTCGAGGGCCGTCCGGTGATCGAGGAGATCCGCCGTGTCAGCCGCTCCGGGCTGCGTATCTACCGCGGCAAGGACGACATACCGCGGGTCCAGGGCGGCCTGGGCATATCCATCGTGTCCACGCCCGAGGGCGTGATGAGCGACCGCGAGGCGCGTGCCCGCGGCCATGGTGGCGAAGTCATCTGTATCGTCTCCTGACCGCGGAACCCAGGAAGTAGACCGAAATGTCGAGAGTTGCCAAGAAACCAGTCCCGATTCCGCAGGGTGTCACGGTCACCCAGGGCGATGGCGAGTTGCGCGTGAAGGGCCCCAAGGGTGAGCTCTCGATGCGCGTCAGCCCGCATGTCACCGTCCGGCTCGAGGATGGCTCCGCCAGCGTCGAGACGCGCAACGGTGGCCAGGCGGCGATTGCGATCGCGGGCACCACGCGTGCGCTGCTGAGCAACCTGGTTACCGGCGTCACCCAGGGGTATGAGCGCAAGCTCGAGCTGGTCGGCGTCGGCTACCGCGCGCAGGCGCAGGGCGCCAGGCTGAACCTGACGCTGGGCTTCTCGCATCCCGTGGCCTACGCCGTGCCGGACGGCATCACGATCGAGACGCCGAGCCAGACCGAGATCATCGTGCGTGGGAGCGACAAGCAGCAGGTAGGCCAGGTGGCCGCAGAGATCCGCCGCTACCGCCCGCCGGAGCCCTACAAGGGCAAGGGTGTTCGTTACTCCGACGAGAAGGTCGTCCTTAAGGAGGCCAAGAAGAAGTAGGCCGGCGGCCCCGTGCCGTCCCTGCGAGGAATTGCTGCATGAGTGCAATGGACAAGAAACAGAGCAGACTGAGGCGTGCCCGGCGCGGGCGCGCGAAAGTGCGCGAACTCGGAGTGCACCGGCTGACGGTGCACCGGACGCCGCGTCATATCTATGCCCAGATCATCGCCGCCGACGGCGGTACGGTGGTCGCAGCCGCCTCGACGGTCCAGAAGGACCTGCGCGAGGCGCTGGACAGCACCGGCAGCGTGGCTGCCGCGGCGCTGGTCGGGCGCAGCATAGCGGACAAGGCCAAGGCGGCCGGCGTGGCCAAGGTCGCCTTCGACCGTTCCGGCTTCCGTTATCACGGGCGCGTGAAGGCGCTGGC
>JBJHCI010000465.1:0-1871 GCA_050485925.1 Maricaulaceae bacterium | reverse complement strand
GGTCTTGGCCGCTTCCTGCGCGAGTTTGAGCGAATCCCCCATGATATCGCCCACCGTGTGGAAGATATCGGCGGTCATGTAATTGTGGGTAAGGATGACGGCGTCGCGCTCGATCTTGAGACGATTGATCGCATCGATCAAAGGCGCATGCAGCGGCCATTCCATCGGCGTCACCACCGATTTCACCTTCTCATACAGATGATCGGTGCGCGCCTTCACGCCCGCGTCATAAACCAGCGCCTCGGCGGCGGGCCAACGCGTGTCGAAGCTCTGGTGACTGGTAGGATCGTGCCGGTCCATCGCGTCTCATCCTCCTTCTGCACCCTTTTGCTCAAACTGAGCATTTGGTGGGGCCAGAAAATCGGCGGGCCGTTCACCGGTCTCGCCGTTATGCTCTTTGTGAGCCTAAGGTGGGAAGTTTCTACGCCCCGGCAAGGGGGGATGCAAGACAGTTTTCTTACACCCCCTCGCGAGAAGCGCGGGTGCGCCTATCTCACGCGCGCATAGCGCAAGAGCACGACATCGTTTTTCATCGACCGCGCTTCAAGCAGGGACAACGCCCGGTGGCCCGCCCAGTCCTTGAACAGGGGCACCCCTTCGCCCAGCATCAGCGGCGCGATACCGATGCGATACTCGTCAAACAGATCCGCCCTGATCAGGGATTGGCACAGCTGCGCGCTGCCGAAGACATAGAGATCCTTGCCCGTTTCGGCTTTCAGCCGCGCCACTTCCTTTGCCGGATCGGTGTTGAACATCGTCACATTGGACCAGTCAGAACGCGCCAGCGAGCGCGAGAACACATATTTCGGCAGGGCATTCATGAAGCGGCCGACATTGGCCTCCGGCCCATTTGCGGCATCCGGCCAGTAACCGGCCATCAGATCATGCGTGCGCCGGCCGAACACCATGCCGCCCATGGCCTCGCCCTGTTCGAGCGACAGCGTTTCCAGGTCTTCGCTCCAGGCATCAGCCATCCACGCAATATCATGGCCGGGGCCTTCAAACCGGCCATCCAGCCCCATCAGATTCCACATGATCAGCTTGCGCATCTCTTCCTCCTCACGCCGCGCGGGCGAGTTCGCCAGCGAGATTGTCGAGCGACGCGCCATAGCCCTCGCGATAGCCGTCCGCCATGCCGGGGACGAACTCTGTCACCTGGCAGGTGACGATCTGGCGTGTGCCCTTGCCATCCGCCGCAATCTCGATACTGACCAGCGCCGCGCAGAGAGGCTTTCCACCCTCCCGGATCACTTCGGCAAAAACGATCCGCTCATTGTCCACGATGTCGAGATAGAGGACTTCCGCGCGATATCGCAGATCGCCCTTCGCGCCGCAGCGGGCCGTGTCGCGCCCCCCCACGCGAAAGTCTGACGTCTCATAGCGCAGCTCATGGTCCGGGCCAGGCACGGCCCAGCGGCTCATCGCATCGCTATCCGCCCAGGCCGCGAACACGCGCTCAGGCGGCGCATCATAATTGCGTTCAAAGCGCACCGTGTCATGGGAAAGGGTCATGGCCGGACCTCCTCGACATTGCGCCCGAAATACACATCAACCTCGACGACCTGTCCGCTTTCGAACCGGAACACCTCCACATTGCGCATCCGCCGCCCGTCCTGCATCTCAAGAACATAGCGCACGACCACCTCGTCATCATTTTCAACAAGGCGTTCAAGATCAAAGCTGCGGATCTGCGCCGCATTTAGCCAGCAATCCTTGAAATACTCGCCGCGGCCGATCCGGTCGTCCTGCGGGCTTGAGAAGGTGAACCCGGCTGCCAGCAAAGGCTCGATGGCCGCCCTGTCCTTATCCTCATACGCCTTGAAATACCGCCTTACGGCATCTGTCTGGCCAGTCATTCGCCACCTCCAAAC
>JBJHCI010000464.1:0-1874 GCA_050485925.1 Maricaulaceae bacterium | reverse complement strand
GTCTTTTCCATGTGGCGGCGCCCGTACTCAAGCATTTTCAGAAAGCGTTCGTAGGCACCCGGCTCAGAATGCTGGCCGCGAAACTTGCGCTCGCCATTGCCCCAGCCACCGGAAGAGATGACTGCGGCTACCCGCTTGTCGATGCCGGCGGTATAAAGCGACACCGCCGCACCAAAACTGGACCCCAGCAGGCCGATCCGATCGGGCGACACTTCGGGCTGTTCCTGAAGAAGGGAAAGCGCGTTGCGCGTATCCTCGACCTGTTCCAGGCAGATCAGGCGCCCGCGCTCCCCCTCGCTTTCGCCGCAGCCACGCATGTCGAAACGCATCGTGACATAGCCGAGGTCACTCAGCATCTTGACCGGCCCCATGCCGTGGCCGGCCCCCATATTGCTGCCAAAACCGTGCAGCACGATGAAGGCGGGCCGCCTTTCACCTGTGCGATAATCCGTCGGAATCCGTATGTTCCCGGCCAGCGAAAGACCACCCGATTCAAATCGGACTTTACGTTCCATTGCTTTGTCCCCGCTTGCTGGTCAGGCGACCTTGTCGTAGCTGACGATTCCGACACCAGTGGCCCATGGCTTCACGGCTTCATAGCTGACAACGCGGCTTTCCTTGCCACCCATGACGCCGGCAAGGCAGATCCAGGCCAGCAGTTCAAGCGTGCCCGCGCCGGCCTTGAGAAGCTGCTCATCCGAATAACGCCCCAGACGGTCGAGCGCGCCTTCGGTCATGTCCTTGAGGAACTGCGAGTCGAACTCGGTGTCGATATGGCCGTGGCCCACCTCGCCCGGATCATGCGACAGGCCGCCGGTGGCCACTACCGCGATCCGCTCCTTTTGGTTTTCCAGCAACGGACGCAGCACCTTCCCCAGCTCAAGGCAGCGCGCCGCTGTCGGGCGCGGCGGCATCAGTGTGTTGAACATGATCGGGACCACCTTGCGGTCCATTCTCGGGGTCAGAAAGCTCAGCGGCACCATCGAGCCGTGGTCCAGCTCAAGCTCATGCGCGAAGTTCGGCTCAAAGCCGTTCGCATAGCAGTGCTCTAGGACTTTGGTCGCCAGTTCCGGATTGCCGGGCACATCTGCCTTTTCGACCTTGAGCCAAGGCTCCAGCGGGCCGACGAAGCTCTCGCCGCGGCCGACACAGAAGGCGCCGACATGATCGAGGAAGAAATTGGCCCAATGCTCGGAGGTCAGCAGCACGATAGAGTCGGGCCTTGCCGCCTCTAACGCATCGTGAACTTCCTCGTAGCCGCCGATGAACCGTTCCAGTTGGCCCTGTTCGGCCTTGTCGGTCCAAGCGGTAATTCCGGGCGCATGACTGCCTGCACAGGCAAATACGATAGGCATCTGGTATTCTCCTTACTGTCTGATTGCCGACAGGTAGTCCGGTTCCGGGATCTGGTGGATCAGCGTGAACGGGCGCAGAATCAGCCCATGGGCGCCCAGCCGGTACAGCTTGCCCACGTCGAGATTCAGCACGGCCTCCCGTTCCTCGTCGGTGAGTTGATAGCCGGAGACGAACTGCTCCTTGTCCGTGAAATAGGCTTCGCGCTTGGCGGGATCGCGGTTCACGTCCCGAAGCAGCTTGTTCAGGTGGTAGGCGTTCACGTCACGACTCCTTTTCGATGAGCGGACTGCTGGCCCGGCTGTGCGTTGCCAGACCCGTCCTCACACGCTTCTCGGACAGTTTGCCCCAACATGTCGGATTTTCGGATATGCAATTCCGCCGACAGGTCATACCGATTGTGCATGAATGGGTGCCGACTATAGCGCAAAGGGCAAGGGCACGGGCGCAATTCCAGACGCACGCTTTTCTCGGGCAGGATCATGGCAATGCAGTGCGTACGCAACACGCAGCTGGAGACG
>JBJHCI010000463.1:0-1879 GCA_050485925.1 Maricaulaceae bacterium | reverse complement strand
GTCTCCACACGCGCGACGAGACCGGCAGGGATAAGATTGAGATCCACCTGGGAACCCGGCGAAGCCGGAGCGCCCGAACCGGACGCCGTGTTCGATGAGACATGGCGCCGCCCGTTGACCAGGGTCAGCGTGCGCTGGGAACCAAGGCCGAAAAAGTTCACGAATGTCTGCGCCACGCCGAGCGTAGCCTGCGAGGCTCCCACTGGACTGGATGCAGACGGGCCGAAGCCCGGCTCTGCCTCCAGTGCCTCGCCAATATTGGTGTAGGCTCGCAGTCGGATTTCTTCGTCATCGACAACGATTGCAGACTGAAGCGTATCGAACCCCGCGCGCTGGATACGCGTACCGGTTACAAGAATGCGGTCTGGCGAGCGGGTCTCTTCGGCCGCCTCGCTGTCAGCACCCGTCTGCTCCTGCGCCAGCAACTGCCCTGCTGGCAGAATGGCCGCGATACATGCACTGGCCAGCCAGGCTCGTCTGCGGCGCTTATTTTGTGATTGCGTACCAACACGCATGCCGGTCTCCCCTTCTTTGTCCGGAGGACGCAACACGCGCCTCCAGACAGTACGATGAAGAGGAAACCGGCATCCCCCACCGGAGCGGAAAATTCTCCACCTAAGGGGTAATGGCGCGGGTTACAGTGCCTTCGGCATCGAGAAATTCCACCACGGCGTCACCTTCGGTATTCACCCGGAGGACAAGGCGCGGACGCCCCTGCCCGTCATTGAGGCGGACCAGGGCATCTTCCAGCTGTTTACCGGCAAAATAGCGCTCGGCCCCGGCGCCGCCTTCCTGGGCCATGGCAAACTCGCGCATCTCGGTGATTAGCGCATTACGTTCATCTTCGGTTTCGGCGCGGGCGATACGGTCGCTGTATTCCAGCACCGGCTCGATGGACCAGTCAGGCCGGTCCCAGACGCGGAACCCCGCCACACGCTGACCGTTGGCGTCGGAATACTGTACACCCACCGTCTGATCCTGTTGGAACTGATCAAACATCAGGCCCGCCCCGGCGCGGTATCCGTCCTCCGTGACCGTGGCGTCAAATGTCATGCCGCCCACCTCGTCACCCAGATTGTTCAGGAACAGCATGCCGCCCGTGCGCCGGTTGAAATGCAGGTATTCCCGTCCGCTCTTGAACAGGCCCGGAAAGCGGTCGTCATTGGCCAGAATGAGCCGCGGCGTGCCATCGGGCTGCACGATATTGAGCCGCTCGGTCGTGATTTCCTCAAACCGCACGTCCGCCGGTCCAGCGTCACCACGTTCAATGGCGAGATATCCGACCGCCACTGTCATCACCAGCAGCCAGACCCATTTGAGTGCTTCAAGCATTTTCATTATCGGATCTCCTAATAATTCCAGGCATCGATCTGGCGGGGGTCAGGCGTGTTTGCACGGATGTGCTCGGCGGCCTCCAGCACCATGCCTGCCCAGTCCGTGTGGTGATAATTGTGGCCGCGCTTGGGGCGTCCGTAGAGAAAGCGGATCGGATAGTCCGGTCCGGCGACCTCACCGATCATGTCCTCGAAATTGTAGACCGCGAGATTGAGGTAGAACTCGTCCATTTCGCCTGCGATGAGGTGGATATCGTTCTCCAGAAGCGGTCCCAGTCTGGCCCAGTTGCGCCGCGCATATTCGGTAAGGTCGTAGCCGTTCTCGCGCCCATACTCGGCGACTTCATGGTTGATCTCGCCGGTCAACAGATCGAACAGCGCGACTGGATAACCGTCCTCGCCCACCGGCCCGTGCGTAGCCTGCCAGATACCAAGCTGATAGCCGGTGCGGCCGCGCGAACCGAGCACGGACTCAAACCGGGCCACCTCGCGCATCTGCCACATGGGCTGGCCCTCGCGGGTGCGCCGGAACGGACGTTCACGCG
>JBJHCI010000462.1:0-1883 GCA_050485925.1 Maricaulaceae bacterium | reverse complement strand
GGGCCGCGCGGCGCTGGCGCTTTACGGCCCCATCGGGCAGGCGCCCGACCTGGCCACGCTCAGCCGGAGGCTCGCGGCCTGATGTTCGGCCTGCGCAGCCGCCTTGCCATCGAGACCGAGCGCATGACGCTGCGCCTGCCCCAGCATTCCGACTATCCCGCCTGGGCGACCCTGCGCCGCGAGTCGCAGGAATTTCTCACCCCATGGGAGCCGGCCTGGTCGGGTGATCATCTTTCACGCCGGGCTTTCACGGCGCGTGTTCACTGGGCCGCGCGCTCGGTATCGCGAGGCACGGGGGTGCCGCTCTTTCTGATTCGGCGCAGCGATGAGGAACTGCTTGGCGCGATCACGCTCGATCATATTCGCCGGGGGCCATCGCAGGCCGGCACGCTGGGGTATTGGGTCGGTGCCCGCCACACCCGGCAGGGATACATGCGCGAGGCGATCCTGGGGCTTGTCCATCATGCGTTCTCTGCGCTCGATCTCAGCCGGATCGAGGCCGCTTGCCTGCCGGAAAACGTTGCATCGCGGCGCACCCTCGAATCCTGCGGTTTCAAGTATGAAGGCGTGGCGCAAAGCTATCTCCAGATAGATGGGCGCTGGCGCAATCACGTGCTTTACGCCAGCCTGCGGCATGATCGCCGTGGCCGCACCGATATCGGCTGATCCGGCGAAATGCCGCAGGTGCCTACTGCTTTCCGGGGCTCTCCGGACAGGTCAGGGCTATCGCATTTGTGAGACCTATTCATAACAAGGCCTGAGAAGAGGCGCGAGGGCAGCGCCTGCCTGGGTAGGCGCTCATGCCTGACGGCGCTACTCGCGAGGCGCTCGAGAAACGATCCACGTTGCAACATGCTGAGACGTCTGAAGCGCCTGCCGGGATGGAGGGGGACCGTCGCCCCGGTGGGGCGGCGTAAGCCCCCGGAATGGCAGGCGCTGCCCGGCGTTGCCGCCGGGCGGGCCGTCTGGCTAGGTGCCGTGTCATGCGGAAGCCTTTGATCGCCTTTCGACGTGCTCAGATTCCGAATGCGATAGCCCGCCGGACGGCTCGGCCGCAGTTGCCGCTTGTCGGCGAATGTGCCATTACTTACCTGAGAGAATGAACCGAAGAGTTTGCCCCATGCCGGACTATGCTGCGCGGCGCAGAGTGATGGTCGATACCCAGGTTCGCCCATCGGATGTGACGAAGTTTCCAATCATCGAGGCGATCCTGGAAGTCCCGCGCGAGGCGTTCGTGCCCGAAGCGCTGCGCGAGGCCGCCTATGTTGGCACCAATCTCGAAATCGGCGCCGGGCGGGTCATGCTGGAGCCTCGCACGCTGGCCAAGATGCTCGATGCGCTGGCCGTCGGCCCGCGGGATCTGGTGCTCGATATCGGGTGCGGATTTGGGTATTCGACGGTTGTTTCGGCGCGGTTGGCCGAAGCCGTGGTCGGGCTCGAGGACAGCGAAGACATGGCCGAAGAGGCCGCCGCGATCCTCGATGCGCAACTGGTGGACAACGCCACGATCATTGCCGGGCCGCTGGCCGAAGGGGCGCCGCAGCACGGGCCGTATGACGTGATCATGGTGCAGGGCGCTATCGAAGAACTGCCCACCGCCATCGAAGAGCAGCTCAAGGAAGGCGGGCGCATAGCCTGTGTCTTCATGGAAGGGGCGCTCGGGGTGTGCCGGCTGGGGCGCAAGTCGGGCGGACAGATCGCCTGGCGCGATATATTCAATGCGGCCGCGCCGGTTCTGGCGGGGTTCGAGAGAAAGCCCGAATTTACCTTTTGAGGGTGTCAATCCGAGCAGGCCATTCCGGCCGGTCAAAACGGGGATGTTGTGATGCGCGGGATCAGACAGGCGATTTCGGCGGTGATATGCAGCCTGGCGGTCATCGCCG
>JBJHCI010000461.1:0-1895 GCA_050485925.1 Maricaulaceae bacterium | reverse complement strand
GGATTGCGCCGTTATTGTCCGCCTTGAAGCTCTCGGCCCCGATGTGGTGCTCGGAGGGTCGCGGCCCGGCGTTGTACTTTCCGGTCTCGATAAGCCGCTTCATGCTGGCGCTGTACTCGCGCAGGACCTTTCGGTTGTCGGCCTTGGGTCGCGTGGTCGGCGACATCCACCAGATGCGTGTGAACGCGTCCTTTACCCTGATCCGCTCCTTGTTCACCCATTCGACGGGCGATGGTAGCCTCGCCGGATTGTACCAGATGAATTCCTGGCAGAGGTGCAGGTCGCCCTTCTTGAGGAAACGGAGGAACGCCTCGATCACATGCGTGGACATGACCGGCTCACCGGGCACCCAGGCGTTGCCGATTTCGATGACGATGGACCCGTCTTCTGTCACCATCTCCCGAAGCAAAGGCGCAAACTTGGCGAACCAGCGGATGTACTCCTCGCCTTGGAGGTTGCCGTAGCTCTTTTTGGTGTTCAGCGGGAACGGCGGCGACGTGAATGCGAGTTGGACCTTGCCCTTCCGGTCCTCAAGCGGTCTGCTCTTAAGCACCTTGAGGGAGTCGCCGCAGTAGGCGGAGCCGAGCCCGGTCTCGTAGATGGGGGTGGACGCGCGGCGCCCTTCTCTGAGCGCCTCGGTAATCTCGACGTGGTGTGTCTTCCCCCAATCCGTCATGTCGCTTTCTATTCTATCGATTCTCAAGGACCACAATATCTAGGAGCGGAGCTCCCGTACACGCCCAAATCTGGCCTGTAAGACCCCATTCCCGTTGGTGCGGACGGCGGGACTCGAACCCGCACGGGCAAAGCCCAGCAGATTTTAAGTCTGCTATGTCTACCGATTCCATCACGTCCGCGCTGAACCTCCGTCGGGCCTATTCTGGGCCTCGATAACTCCCTATCGCCATAAGGCGCTGATAACAATGCGCTTTCCGGGCGAGACGCCAGGATTTTAAGTCCTTTGTGTTTACCAGTTTCACCACGCCCGCAGAAGCCGTCGGAACGTTATTGCACAGGGGCAAGGGCGCCTCAAGCACGGGCGCGCGTGCTTTCATCCAGAACTTTCCGCGCGCCAGCCGCGAATGCGGAACTGGCTCTGCATCCGTGCACATACGCCCTGCGCCAGCATGCCTTGTGCAGGTCGCGAAGAGCTTTCATCTTTATCGCAAGCTTAATGTGCACCCGCACGCGAGACAGGAGACAGCCAGATGAACAGCCCCTCCACCACCGCGCAGCCTGTCGCCGGGCTGCACCATGTCACCGCCATATCCGGCCCGCCGCAGGCAAATGTGGATTTCTACACCGGCACACTGGGCCAGCGGCTGGTCAAGAAGACTGTCAATTTCGACGACCCCGGCACCTATCACCTGTATTACGGCGACCGCACCGGCAGCCCCGGAACGATCCTGACCTTCTTTCCCTTCGTCGGCGCCGCACCGGGGCGCGAGGGGCCGGGCCAGGCGCTGGCATATGCCTATGACGTGCCCCGCGCGGCCTTCGATGCCTGGGCCGAACGGCTGCGTGGCCAGGGCCATGTCGATGGCGATGTGACCGAGCGCTTCGGCGCGCGCGTGCTCACGCTGCGCGACCCGCATGGCCAGCGGCTGGAACTGGTGGAGGCCGACATCGACGGCAAGGCATTGGGCGGGTTTCACTCGGTCACGCTCTGGGTCGATGACCCGGCGCCGACAGCGCGTATCCTGACCGAGGCGTTTGGCTATGCCGAGCTTGGCAGCGATTGCGATGCAGGCGGCGGTGGATACGGGCGCGAATCCGGCGCGGCTTGTGATGGCGGTGGCGTACGGCGATCAGCTGACGAACATGCTGCAACCGTTCTGGGCGCTGCCGCTGCTGGCGATCACGCGGGCTCGTGTGCAGGATGTGGTGGCGTACAC
>JBJHCI010000460.1:0-1896 GCA_050485925.1 Maricaulaceae bacterium | reverse complement strand
GTCCGGGGCCTGGTCATATTTCAGGTGCGCCATGATGACGCCGGCAAGGGCCGTCAGCGCGGTGAAGAACCCGGCGGCGTACAGCACATAGATGATGATGGTAAACGTCCTGTCGCCGTCCGGCCCGGCTGTGGGGGCGGTCTGTGGGCTATTCTGCGGTTCCATGACAATACTCCCCGTGGTTGCGTCGTCTGGCCGTGAGCGAATCACGACACTAGCGATCAGCGTCCCCCTGGCTGGCTACCAGCTTCTGCATGCCGTCCGAGGCCATCGCCCCGATCTGCTCGATCAGCTTCCGGTAGTCTGCGTCACGGACATGCTTCAACGCTTCCCCGGCAGCAGCGCGCAAACGCCGTTCGTCCTCCAGTCGCGCCTCCAGGACCCTGGTCCGCCCCCAGTCCGCCAGATGCGAGGCGATGGTTTCTCCCAGTCCCTGCAGTGCCGAGCGTTCGGAGTCGACGGTGTCGGGAAGTTCATCCTGCCGTTCCATGAGCTGCCGCAGGGATGCCGCCAGACGGCGGCGTTCCTCGGCAAGATCGCGCAGCGTGACGGCTTCCGGCTCATCGCGGAGCAGATCTGCCGTGTGGCCGAAATGTTCGGCGTTGGTTTCGCATTGGACCAGCAGATCGTTCAACGCCACGGTGGCTTCATCGCGAAACATCGGTTTCTCCTCGGGGGCGATCACCGTGACAGCGTCACGGTGCACTTCGAAGGTGGCAGGCGTGCGGCCGGCGCTCTCTCCGTCGGCACTGATGCGATGCCGGTGGCGTGTGTGCAACTGCACCCTCGCCCCTGCCGAGCGCCAGATTTCCTCCTGGCCGGGGGTGCCCCGGATCACACTGGCGGTGGCACGAAGCAGCTTCCAGGGTTCGACGGCACGGACGCAGCAGACATCCAGCAGGCCATCGGCAATGTTTGCCTTTTCGCTGACCGGGATGCCGCCACCGGAGTAGCGGCCGTTACCGATGGCAACATGCATGGCCCAGAACCGCCGATGCTCTCCGTTCACGGTAATACGAATCCTGAAGGGGCGATAGCTCCATAAGGTCTCCAGCAGTGAGATCGGGTAGCTCAGTGCACGCCACCGGCGTTTCCGGTCCTTCGTGACCTTGCGCCTGGCGCGTGCCCCAAGCCCGACATGTGCCACGTTGATGAAGTATGTTCCGTCCACGCTGCCCAGGTCGATGGAGCGCTGATGGCCTCGGGCGATGACGGTCGCGGCCTCCTCGGGGTCGGTGGGAATGTCCAGGGTGCGGGCCAGGTCATTGGCCGTTCCCAACGGCAGTATGCCCACCGGGGCGCCGGGACCGGTGAGCCCCGGCAAGGCGGCGTGCACCGTGCCGTCGCCGCCGGCGATGACCACCACGGTGTGCTCCTGCCGCGCCTGCCTTGTGGTGCTGACCAGCTCCTCGACAGAGTCCGGCAACAGCCGCGAGCACCGGAAACCTGCCTGTTCCAGCACGGCGGTGGCGGTATCCAGCGCCCCGGCGCTGTTGCGCCCGGATTTCGGATTGGCAATGACCACCAGGCTCTTTGCGTCTTCGCCGTCTGTCGCAGCGGTCACTGTCGCCGATGCCTCCGGGAGGTGTCGACTGAAATGGGTTACTTCGAGTCTACAGCGGACAACGCCCTCTCGCGCCCTGTCGCCGCGATATGACAAGAGTGACAAAAAGGGCCCGGCCAGAGCGCAAGACCCAGAGGGCCAAATATGTTACATCATTTGACTAAAAATCTTAGAAAATCGCTCATATGGTTATATAATTTTCTGTGCAGGCCTAGCTATTAAATCGTTACCCTCATCTTGGAGGCCTCCATGCAGCAGATCACGCTCCGCAAACAGCGCCAATTGGGTGCAGCGGGTCTCCGGGCCTATCCGAACATTGCCCGGGCCTGGGG
>JBJHCI010000459.1:0-1898 GCA_050485925.1 Maricaulaceae bacterium | reverse complement strand
AGGGAGTTGTTTCGGCTGACAGAGCCATCTGGAAAGATCGGTCATGCCGAGCTGGATTTTGATGGTGCCATTCTGATGCTGGCTGAAGAGTACCCTGACTATGGTGCGCTGAGTCCGGCCACGATTGGCGGCAGCCCTGTAAGCTTGTACCTGGCCGTGGAGAATACCGACGAAGCCGTGGAACGAGCGGTCAAGGCCGGCGCCGTCCTCACCCGACCGGCAAAGGACGAGTTCTATGGTGAGCGAACAGCGCAGGTAAGCGATCCTTTCGGTTATCGCTGGACGTTCAACCAGCGTATCGAAGAGGTAAGCCCGGCAGAGATGCAAAGGCGGTGGGACGAGATGCTCAAAGGCTGAGCCGGCGCGCTACACCCTCGCAATTTGGCCCCGATTGGCGTATATCGCGCCGCCATGAGCACGAGCCTTGATCTTTCCGCCGCCAACCGGCCCCAGGTAACGCCGTCCCTTGCCGGGATGACGCGTAACCAGATTCGCGATTGCCTGATCGCGTCCGGCCTTGTCGACGAGAAGAAGGCGAAGATGCGCGCCAGTCAGCTCTGGCGCTGGGTCTATCATTACGGCGTCACCGATTTTGCCGCGATGACCGATATCTCCAAGGAGCTGCGCGCGGCCCTGCCCGACCATTTCACCCTCGCCCGCCCGCGCGTGACGGAGCGTCAGGTGAGTGTGGACGGCACGCGCAAATATCTGATCGAGCTGTCGCCGGGCGTGGAGTGCGAAACGGTCTTCATTCCGGGTGTTGGCCGGTCAGGCGCGCTGTGTGTATCGAGCCAGGTCGGCTGTACGCTCAACTGCACGTTCTGCCACACCGGCACGCAGGCGCTGGTGCGCAATCTGACCGCCGCCGAGATCGTTCAGCAGGTGATGATCGCCAAGGATGATCTTGGCGAATGGCCGAGCAAGCTGGAAGACCGCCAGATCACGAATATCGTGTTCATGGGCATGGGCGAGCCGCTTTACAATCTCGATCACGTCTCCGATGCGGTGGACGTAATCTCGGACGGGGAAGGCATCGCTATCGGCCGCCGCCGCATCACAGTCTCCACCTCCGGCGTGGTGCCGAAGATCGAGGAGCTGGGCGCGCGCACCGGCACCATGCTGGCGATTTCCTTGCACGCGACCAACGACCCCTTGCGCGATGAGCTGGTGCCGCTGAACAGGAAATACCCGATTGCCGAGCTGATGGACGCGATCCGCGCCTATCCGGACCTCTCCAACGCCAAGCGCGTGACGTTTGAGTATGTGATGCTCAAGGGCGTGAACGACTCTCCGGCAGAGGCCAAGGCGCTGGTGCGCCTGCTGCAGGGCATCCCCTCGAAGATCAACCTGATCCCGTTCAATCCGTGGCCGGGCAGCCCTTATGAGTGCTCTGACTGGGCGACGATCGAGCGCTTTGCCGACATCGTGAACAAGGCCGGCTATGCGAGCCCCATCCGCACGCCGCGCGGCCGCGACATCCTCGCGGCCTGCGGACAATTACGCTCTGAAAGCGTGAAACAGCGCGCCAGCGAACGGCGCAGGCTGGAGCGGGAGGCGGGAGCAGCGGGCTAGTTGGGGCTCTGCCACTCCGTATTGGCCTGCTTGCCCTACTCGGCTGCCACAGCAGAGCTATGGCGTAAGTTGCCCAGGTGGGTTTGTAGGCGTCGTTGGCGCAGCTGAGCGGCGTAATAATCAGCGTCAGCAAATCTTAAGCTCCAACCGGAGACTGTACCGACCGGACTCACGCTGCCACGGTCGAATCATGACTAAAGAACCCGGTCACATGAATTTGGGCTTCCATGAGGAGCAAGCGACGTTTGAGAGCCCCTCTCAAACCGCCCGAGTTACGACCGAGGGCTGGGCTGCTCGTGAATTGTATTGCCCGGCCTGCGGTGATG
>JBJHCI010000458.1:0-1905 GCA_050485925.1 Maricaulaceae bacterium | reverse complement strand
CCCCTCCCGCCCCAACAGTGCCGTGACCACTTTCGGGATCCGCTAAGATCTCATTCCGTCCGAGGATGAAGCGGCATGGACCAAGATCCGCGAACAGGCCGGCTCTGCACGGGCCCGCTTGCCCGATGGTGTCGGCGCGCCGCTTGTGATCCGCGAGTATATGGGCGCGTCCAGTCTCATCGTGGCGCTGTCATGGCCGGAAGGGTCGGAGGCGAGCCTTGGGGCGCTGGGGCGTCTGGCGCGCGATCTGGAAGACCGCCTGCGCAATCTTGACGCTACCTACCGCACCGAACTCTCCGGCGCACCGGAGGAGGAAATCCGCGTCGTGCTGGACCCGGAGGCGGCGGCGGCGCTCGGGATCACGGCAGGTGACGTGGCCGCGATCCTCGCCCGCTCCGATGCCCGCGCACCTGCCGGACGGCTTGCGGGCGATGGTTATGATCTGACGGTCGAAGTGGGCGGAGCATTCGGCTCGCTCGACCGGGTGCGCGATGTGACCCTGCCTGGGCGCGAGGGCGCAGGCTTTGTCCGCCTTGGCGATATCGCCACCGTTGAGCGCTCCCGGCGCGAGCCTGACGATACGCAAGCCTGGTTCAATGGCAGACGTACCATTTTCGTGGCGGCCTACGTCCAGCCCGATCGCCGGGTAGACAACTGGGCCGCCAGCGCCCGCCGCGCAGTGGACGGTTTCGCAGCCGCAACGCCCGGCCTAGAGTTGCAAATCGTCTTCTCGCAGGCGGACTATGTGGACCAGCGCCTGAACGGCCTTGCAGCCAATCTCGGGTTCTCTGCCCTGATCGTGTTTGGCGTGCTCTTCCTGATGATGGGTTGGCGGTCGGCGCTGATCGTTGGAGCCGCCCTGCCGCTTACCGTTCTGCTGGTCCTTATCCTCACCAATGCCTATGGCCAGCCCTTGCACCAGATGTCGGTGACCGGGCTGGTCGTTGCGTTGGGTCTCCTGATCGATAACGCCATCGTGGTGGCGGACGATTACCGCCTGCTCCGCCGACGGGGCATGGAGCGTCTCGCCGCGGTGGACAAGGCCGCGCGCACGCTCTTCGTGCCGCTTCTGGCCTCTACCATGACGACCGTCTTCGCCTTTGCCCCGATTGCGCTGATGCCCGGCACGGCGGGCGAGTTCATCTCCATGATCGGCGTATCGGTGATCTTTGCGGTCATCTCCTCCTTCGTGCTGGCCTTCACGGTGATCCTCGCCCTTTCGGCCTGGTTCGACGACGGCCGCGCGGAGGAAGAAAACCCACCCTTCTGGCGTGATGGGCTACGCTCGCGCCCGCTCGCCTGGGCCTATCGCAAGCTGCTGGATGCGGTCATCGCCCAACCGGCGGCGGGGATCGTGCTGGCCATGATCCTGCCCATTACAGGCGTGGTGGCGGCGACCACTTTGCCGTCTCAATTCTTTCCGCAGACTGACCGCGACATGTTCGAGATCGCCGTGACGTTGCCTGCAGGCGTCTCCATCGAGCGGACACGCCAGCGCACGGCCGAAGTCACAGCCATGCTGCGTGAATATGAGGGCGTGGAAGATGTCGGCTGGGTACTCGGCAGCTCCTCTCCGCGCGTCTACTACAATATGCGCCGTGGGCAGGCGGGCCGTCCCAACTATGCCGCCGGCTGGGTACGCACGCGCTCGCCGGAAGACACCCGCCGTATCACGCAGGACTTCCAGGCCCGTGCCCGCGAGGCTTTCCCCGATACCATGGTGCTGGCCCTGCCGTTCGAGCAGGGCCCGCCCATCCCTGCGCCCATCGAACTGAAAATCATCGGGCCGGAACTCGCCGTACTGGAGACGCTGGGCCAGCAGGTACGCCGTGTGCTCTCCGATACGCCGGGCGTCACCTACACCCACGCGCAGATGCTGCTGGTCGAGCCGGTAGCGCGCCTGTC
>JBJHCI010000457.1:0-1907 GCA_050485925.1 Maricaulaceae bacterium | reverse complement strand
CGGTATAGGTGCGCGCCAGCTTTGAGGCGATCTTGGTGCAGAAGACCGGGCTGACCGTCACGCCGAGATCGCGCTGGATCATGGCGATGTCAAAGCGTGCAAAATGCAGGATTTTCTCCACCGTCTGATCGGCCAGCAGCGCCTTCAGGCGCGGGCAGTGATAGGTCTGGCGATCCAGCTGGACGATATGGGCTTCGCCGTCCCCGCTTGAGAGCTGAACCAGGCACAGCCCGTCGCGCACCAGCGAAAGGCCCAGCGTTTCGGTATCCACGGCCACACGCTTGCCCAAGGACAGGCCTTCGGGCAGATCGCCCTTGTGGAAGTGGATGGTCATGCGCCGGTGCTCCTAAACGTACTGATCTTGCACCACCTATGGGCCCTTACGTGCCTGCGCGTCAATCAACACCCTGCGCCCGCCAGGGGGCCATACTCGCTCCGGTTGAACCGGCCGGACCGTCCGGTTATGTTTACGCCATCATGATCAGCACGGTCGCCATAATGGTAGCGCTCAGCGCCACCAGCGGGCAGACGCCGCCTGCCGGTACCGGTTCGGGCTTCTTTTCCGCATCCACCGATTCTGACCGCAGGGCCTTCACCGGCCTGCGCACCGGCACTCTGGGCATCGGCCTGGAAGGGGGCTACCGCATCAATGATTATTTTCAGGTGCGCGGCCACGGTGCAGGCCTTGTCTATTCCGATGACCAGACAGTGGCCGACATATCCAGCGATCTTTCGCTTCGGCTGGCCAGCATTGGTGGCGGGGTCGACATCTTCCCCTTCCGGCGCGTGTTCTACGTCACCGCCGGAGTGCGCTATAATTTCAACCGGGCCGTGTTCAACGCCCAACCCGCCAATGACTATCAGATCGGGAACAATATCTACACCGCCGCCGAAATTGGTCAGCTCTCCGGGGAGGCCCAGTTCGCGCCCCATGCCTGGTTTGCCGGGATAGGGCTTGCCGCGCGGCCCTGGGATGGGCCGGTCGAGATCGCCTTCGAGGCGGGCGTCTATCAACAGGGCGTGCCCACGATCGATTATAACGTCACCGGCCTGCTGTCCGATGATCCAGCCTTGCTTGCAGACCTCGACCGGGAAGCCCAACGCGCGCGACAGGACCTTGAAAAATACAGCGCTTTTCCCTTGATCGCTTTAAATCTCCGCTATCGTTTCTAAAGCGTCGAGAGGCACCATTACTGCATATGGGCTATGCACACGCGCATGCCTTCTTTTGGCAACATTTCAGCGATAAATGGCCGGCCTGGATACGAAAACAGCCTGAACAGGCCTCCTCCCCATGCCTCTTACAGCCCCGCTTCCCGCGGCGCAGCCTGTCTGCGTCGAACTGGATATTCATCGCGTTCTCAATGTGCGTCTTGAGGGTGACATCACTCCGGCCGTGCTGGACCTCGCGGTCAGCGAGATCAGCCGTGTGGCCGGCACGGCCCGCGTTGACGGCCTGCTCCTTGACGGACGCCGCTCTGACATCGCCTACGAGACGAGCCAACTCGCCGCGGCGATAGAGCAGATCATGGACCAGATTGCGCCGCGCCGGTGTGCGGTGCTCGCTTCTGGTGAGCGCACTCACGCCTTCCGGGTACTGGAAAGCACTGCGCGGACCTTCGCGGTAAAGACCCAGCCCTTCACGAACGAGCACGAGGCCCGTGCCTGGTTGGTGCAGAGCTGACCATCGCGCTGGCACCTGAAACGCAAAACGGCCCCGAAAACGGGGCCGCTTTTGTATCTGGCTGAAGCCAGAACGCATGGTGCCCAGGAGAAGACTCGAACTTCCACGGCCGTTAGGCCACTGGCACCTGAAGCCAGCGCGTCTACCAATTCCGCCACCTGGGCCGGTGTAGGAGCGGGGGTGAAGCCGAGTTCGCGAACCGGTCTCTTCTCGATTTTTCGCT
>JBJHCI010000456.1:0-1913 GCA_050485925.1 Maricaulaceae bacterium | reverse complement strand
CCCTTGCACTTTGTGTTGCAAAGAACTTTTATATATGTTATGAAAGGTGAGGAAATATCCGCTAGGGAGGCGTTGATGCCGACGAAACCTCAATCCGCCGCGTCCGATCTCGCCTATTTGCGTGAAATGGCTGAAGCCGGAGCCAGCGCGCCGCTGCTGGGCGGACGCTTCATGGCGTGGTGGGGAGGGCTGGCCGGCCTGACCTTCCTGACGCACTGGGCCATCATTTCCGGTCTTCTGCCGTTCAGCGTGGACCATCTTTTGCCCCTGTGGATCGGCTTCATGCTGGTGGGAGGAGCCGGTCAGGCCGTTCTGGCCTGGAGTGTGCGCAACAAGCCGGGCGGCGGTTCCGTCGGCAACAGGGCGCAGAGCATTGTCTGGCCTGCCATCGGCGCAGCGCTGATGACCTATTTCTTCGGCATCGTCACGGGCGTCTACGCGGGCGGGCTGCCTCCGGTCTTCTTCAACACCATGTTGGCCGTCGGATTTGCAGGCTACGGCGCAGGCTGGATGATCGACGCGCTCATTTCGCGCCAGCGCGTGCTGCTGCTGCCCGCCTTTATTTCCTTCGCCTCGGCCTTTGCCTGCGCGGCGCTGATCATGACGGTAGAGACCTATCTGGTCGCAGCCGGCGGCATGCTGTTGGGCACCTTCATTCCCGGCCTGGCACTGATGTTCAAGGAGCCGCAGAGCCGGGTCCAGAGCGATGGCTGATTTCAACTCTTCCGATCTGGATGACGTCATCCATGGGCGCATGCGCCTGGGATTGATGGCGTATCTAGCCAGTGTGGACAGTGCGAGTTTCGGTGAGCTGAAGGATCGGACGGGGGCGACCGACGGCAATCTCTCTACCCATCTGAGAAAGCTGGAAGAGGCAGGCTATGTGGCCATCACGAAACGCTTCGTGGACCGGCGGCCCCGCACCGATGCGTCCCTGACACCCGCCGGACGCAAGGCCTGGATCGCCTATCTGGATGATCTCAAAAAGCTGGTCGGCGAGTGATCAGGCCGGGAAGACCATCGGGGCAAGGAAACTTGCCAGCATGGCGATAATCGGCGCGGCAACGATATTGATCCGGAATCCGGCCTTGATCATCTGGCCCATGGTGACGGCTCCGCTGGCATAGACCACCGCGTTAGGCGCAGTCGCGACGGGAAGCATGAAAGAACAGCTCGCCGCCAGCGCAACCGGCAGGATGAGATGCTCGGCCGGCACGTCGGCGGCCGCCGCCACCCCGCCCAGCACGGGGGTCGCGGGAATGCCCATCGGCCCGGTCAGGATATCGGCGGCGGCCCCGGCGCGGCGGCGGCGCAGCGTGGCCTCCAGCCGCGCGGCCGATGCGGCCTCGCGGTTGTCGGTGCTGGCCACGCGGATCGGCTTCGGCTTCGGGATTTTCGGGCGTCGGGCACACATGCTCAGCTCTCCTGTGGTTGGGGTTGGTGGTGGTGGTTGGGGTACAGAACGGACGGCGAGACCCAGGCGAACAGCCCGAACCGCGCCAGCCCCGACAGGCCGAAACCCGGCATCTCGGCCTCGCACGCGAACCCCAGCGCGCGCAGGAACCCGCAGGCGCTGGGATGGTCGATCCAGGCGCGCGCCTCGATCCGGTTCAGGCCCCGCTCTGCCGCCCAGCCGGGCATGGCAACGCGCAGCATCGCCCCCAGCTGGGCCAGGTCGCGGCGGAAACGGGCATGGTCGCGGGCCAGCAGGGCGGCCTGCGCCACCCCCACCTGCCCGGTCCCGGCGATCAGCAGCGCCGCGAACGGCACCGACCCGGCGCGCGGCGACGTGCGCACGACCCAGCTGCCCAGGGCGATGGCCTGCATGTTCCGCCAGTCGGCGAACAGCTCCAGCGATGACACCCGGTGCCCGTGCATCAGCTCGGCCTCGAACTGATCGGCCGTGTCCAGCC
>JBJHCI010000455.1:0-1922 GCA_050485925.1 Maricaulaceae bacterium | reverse complement strand
GACTGCCCTCGGCCAGTGCGAGCAGCGCGCGCGCATCCCGGTAGAAACCGGCCTCGCCCGGCCGGCCCGGATTGCCGCCATAACCGCGATAGCTGGCGAGCAGGAGGCCATAGCCCTCCTCTCCCAGCGCGAAGAGATGCGCCGGCTTGCGGGCAAAATCACCCATCCGGTCGGGAAAATACACGATCACGGGCTTGCCGGGTTCGGGCGCTCGGTACCAGTTGCGAAGTGTCAGGCCGTCGTGCGTCTCGAGATCGAGGGGCCGAAAGCCATCGCGGTCCGCCAGCGCCATGATGCTCACCCGGAAGCGATCCGCATAAAGGTAGAGTTCCGGAACGGTCAGCCCTGCGACGAAGCCCGTTGCCGACAGGAACACCAGGACCGCGGCGCCTAGTCTGGCAGGCCCTGCCAGCAGCCAACGGATCGGTCCGGTCCGACGAGATGCCGCTTCCATGATCGGCAAGCCCCCAACGCTCCAACGATGTGCGGGACGCCCGCCCGCATACGAATCCAATAGCATCACGTTAAACCGATTGGATGTTACATTTGATTCACATTCCGTGATTGTTACATTTTGTGATCCACTCTCCCGCGTCCGGTCGGCGACTGCAATCTTCCGATCTTTGTTGTGTCACGGACTTGCGCGCCTGCGCGCCGATGTGGAACGACAACCCGCAGTGTCATTGGGAGTTAATGGTGATGAGCGAAGACAGGGGTGTACCGGCCCGCTGGCGAATCGATTTCTGGAACCGCTGGCGCCACCAGGAACACTCGAACCAGGGGTGGAACCTCGAGGTGAAGCGCATCCTTTTCGTCACCGATGCATGGGAGCCGCAGGTGAACGGCGTCGTACAGACGCTGAAAAGTCTTTTCGCCGCCCTTTCCGAAAGCGGCATCGAGGTCGCACATCTGACCCCCGCGGGACACAGAACCCTGCCTTTGCCCTCATACCCGGACATACGAATTGCGCTGACAACCAGGAGAAATATCGCAAGGCGGATGCAGGACATACGCCCCGATCACATCCACATCGTCACTGAGGGGCCGCTTGGCATTCATGCCCGGCGTGTCTGCCTTGCCCGCGGCCTGCCCTTCACAACCAGCTATCACACGCGGTTTCCGGAATATTTGCGGGCACGGCTCCCGGTCCCCGAGGCGTGGAGCTATCGGTGGCTGCGCGCTTTCCACAACTCAGGTAGCGGCACGATGGTTGCCACCCCATCCCTTAAGCAGGAACTGGAGGAGCATGGCTTCGACAAGCTGATGTTGTGGGGACGCGGAGTTGACACGAAGTTGTTTAATCCCCTGCTACGCGTCGATCTGGGGCTGGCTGGTCCGGTCTTCCTGTATGTAGGTCGCGTGGCGGTGGAAAAGAACCTGCCCGCTTTTCTCGACCTCGATCTGCCGGGCACCAAGCTTGTTGTCGGCGATGGTCCGGATCTTGCCACCCTCAAGGCCCGCTATCCTGCTGTTGTCTTCGCCGGGACCAAGCGGGGCGAGGAACTGGCTCGACATTTTGCCAGCGCCGACGTCTTCGTCTTCCCCAGCCGGACCGACACTTTCGGATTGGTACTCCTTGAAGCCCTGGCCAGCGGAACGCCGGTTGCTGCCTATCCGGTGACCGGACCGGCCGACATCTTCGCAGATGGCCGAGGCGGCGTTCTGTCGGAAGATCTCCGACAGGCCGCCCTGAAGGCGCTGGAGATCCCGCGTGAACAGGCACGCGGAAAGGCACTAGACTATAGCTGGGACGCTTGCGCCCGCACCTTCATGGAAAACGTCCAACAAGCGCAGTATGACTTCGCTGCCAGACAGGCAGCCTGAAACCTCATACCAACCGGCTCTGCTCCATCGCCGCCGCGATAAAGGAGGCGAAGAGCGGGTGCGGCTCAAAGGGTCGGCTCTTCAGTTCCGGATGGTAC
>JBJHCI010000454.1:0-1937 GCA_050485925.1 Maricaulaceae bacterium | reverse complement strand
TTCTTGAAAGCCTTGATGCCTGCTGGATCGAAGGCCCCAAGGGCCGCCAGCGCCTCTATTCGGGCGGCAGCGGCCCGCTTGTCCTCTTCCAGCATGGCTGGGAAGCCGATGCAGCAGACCTTTCCAGCCACGCCCAGCGCCTGTTCGAGACCGGCTGGCGCGTTGCCATCCTCGATGGGCCTGCGCACGGCGCTTCGGAAGGCCATACAGCATCCATCGTCGAATTCGCACACGGGCTGGGTGCGGCGGCGGCAACACTCGGCCAGCCCTTTGCGATAGTTGGCCACTCCATGGGCGCAGCCTCTGGCGTTGTGGCGATGAGCGAGGGCCTGCTGACACCGAAAGCCTTCGTGGGGCTCGCCTCACCCTGTACCATGGCCGGCAATATCGAATGGCAGGCCAGCCGCTTTGGCATGTCCGCACGCGCCATCGCCCTGCTGAAAGAGGGCGTGGCCTACAGGCTGGGCGAGCCGCTGGACCGTTTCGACGTGACGCGCGACGCACCCCATCTCGCTGCGTCCGCGCTGTTCCTGCACGGTGATAATGACGTGATCATCCCCGACAGCGCCGGACG
Source organism: Maricaulaceae bacterium (assembly GCA_050485925.1). Classification (GTDB taxonomy): domain Bacteria; phylum Pseudomonadota; class Alphaproteobacteria; order Caulobacterales; family Maricaulaceae; genus Glycocaulis. The sequence continues at coordinate 1,363 of JBJHCI010000454.1, read as the reverse complement.
CAAGGCCGCGGCAGGCTGGCCCGGCGCCCAGCTCGCTATCCTGCCCGGCATCGGCCATCGCGGCATCTTGCGCGCGCCCGAGGCGCTGTCACGGGTCAGCGCCTTTCTGGAGGGGATGCGTTAGGCCCCGATTATCCCGCCATCAAGGCGCCGGATCGCCACCGTGGCCGAGCGCGGCAATGAGCGCCCGCCATCAGGCCAGTGGCTGTCGAAATTGCCAGAAGCAAAGTCCGTCGGGCTGGTCGTCGCACCGGGGTGCTGGACATTGACGAAGATGGTGCGCTGGTCCGGCGTTGTAACCACGCCGGTGATCTCCTGACCCACCGGACCCGTCAGGAAACGCTTGATCTCGCCGGTCTCCGGGTTCGCCGCCAGCATGGCGTTATTGCCGAACGGCACATGATTGCCGCGATACATCACGCCTTCGGAAATATCGGTCTGGATCCAGAGGCGGCGATCCGGGTCCATCCACAGCCCGTCCGGGCTGGAGAAGATATTGGTATCGTCCAGCGGATTGCCGTTCATGTCGCGGCTGTCACCTTCAGGACCTGCGACCACGAACAGGTCCCAGTTGAAGCGCGTGGCCGCCTGATCGCCGTCCTCGTGCCAGCGCACGATCTGGCCGAACGCATTGGGGCCGCGCGGATTGACGGCATCGGTCTGGTCTTCGTTCCGCTGTGTGTTGTTTGTCAGCGTGAAGTAGACCGCGCGGGTGTCGAAATCGACCGTACCCCATTCGGGCCGGTCCATGGGCGTAGCGCCCACAATATCGGCAGCGGTACGCGTGTTGATAAGAACATCGCCCTGATCGGCAAAGCCATTGCTCTCATCGAGACCGTTGCGGCCATAAACGAGCGGCAGCCATTCGCCGGTGCCATCATCATGGAATTTCGCGACATAGAGCGTGCCGGTATCAAGGATTTCGCCGCGCGTCACACCGGGCTGGTAAAGCCCTTCGGACACAAACTTGTAGATGTATTCAAAGCGGGAGTCGTCGCCCGAATAGCAGACCACCGGCTTGCCGACCTCTGCCGGCGCGAACACCACGCCTTCATGGGCGAAGCGGCCAAGCGTGGTGCGCTTCACCGGCGTGGCGTCCGGATCGAACGGATCGATTTCCGTCATCCAACCGAACATGTTGGGCTCGTTGCGGTAATCGCCTGAGGGCGCGTCAGCCTTGGTGGAGGCGTCAAAGCGCACAAATCTGTCCCCGCCATCATCGGCCAGATGCCAGTTATGACGGCCGACATCGGTGCGCACGCCATAGCGGGCATGCTCACGCGGCAACTCGCCATCGGTGTTGACGAAATAGCCTGACCAGTTCTCCTCCGCGCACATATAGGTGTTCCACGGTGTGACGCCG
>JBJHCI010000453.1:0-1944 GCA_050485925.1 Maricaulaceae bacterium | reverse complement strand
GTGCGGGCCTGCGCCGCATCCTGCCCCATCTTTCCGAAGAACAGCTCGCCGAGATCGAGGCCGCTGACGCCGCCGTCCGCGAGGAGCTGGGCATGCCCCCTCTGCCGGATGTCGAGGACGAGGACGAAGACGGAGGCAGCTAGGCTCCAATCGCCTTCGCAAACAGGGCCGCGTCCACATTCCCGCCCGTGGCGACAACCACGGTCGTTTTGCCCTTCGCGTCGATCTTGCCCGACAGTAGAGCGGCGAGCGCGCAGGCGCCGCCCGGTTCAATAACGAGTTTCAGGTGCCGCCATGCAAAGGCGACGGCTTCAAGTGCCTCTGAATCACTGACCACGCCAATGCCTTTCAGGCGGGCCTTGTTAATCGCGAAGGTCAGCTCACCGGGTGCGTGGGACAAAAGCGCGTCCTGAACCGAGCCGGCACCGCGCACATTGCGCTCGCGCTCACCAGAAGCGAGCGAACGGGCGTGATCGTCAAAGCCCTCAGGCTCAGCGCCGTAGACCGCAATGCCGGGTGCTTTTTCTGCCAATGCGAGGTTGATCCCGGCGATCAGCCCGCCCCCGCCAACACAGCACACAAGCTGGTCCGCCGTTTCGCCCAGCGCCTCGAGTTGCTGGGCAATTTCCAGCCCGCACGTGCCTTGTCCGGCAATGACACCGGCATGATCGAAGGAGGGGATAAGCGTCGCACCGGTCTCTTCGCAAAGCCGCCGGGAGATCGTTTCGCGGTCCTCGTTTGAGCGGTCATAGGTGATCAGTTCAGCTCCCCTCGCCTTCACGCCAGCGGCCTTGATGGCGGGTGCATCGGCGGGCATCACGATGGTGGCAGGCATGTTCAGAAGCCGCGCCGCCTCTGCCACCCCTTGCGCGTGATTGCCCGACGAGAAGGCGACTACGCCCTTGGCCCGGCCCGCCTCCGGGATGAGCGAGAGCGCGTTATACGCACCGCGGAACTTGAATGATCCGGTGCGCTGCAGGCACTCGGCCTTGATCAGCACGCGCCCGCCCACGGCCTCGTCCAGCGCGGGATTCCACAATAGGGGTGTGCGCACCGCCAAGCCTTCCAGGCGCGTGGCAGCGGCAGCGACGTCAGCGAAGGTGGGCAGGCGCATGGGAGACTCCGGTCAGGATGATGCGGGGCTTATCCCATGCCTGTCAGCGGTGCGGAAGTATTGCGCAAAGGGTATTGCATCGCAGCGCGCTCACCCCTTTGATAGCGCCAGCTTTCACAAGAACCGGTATGGCAGGCCACAAGGCCTGTACACACCCGAAAATGGGCAAGGGAGGACGACGCCATGCTGCCTGGGCAGATGATGAACCGCCAGCTGATGATCTCTGGCATTTTGAAGCACGCCGCCGACAATCATGGCGGTCGAGAGATCGTCAGCCGCCTGCCCGATACTGGCGAGATTCACCGCTATGGCTGGAAGGATTGCCATGAGCGCTCCCAGCGCCTCGCCAATGCGCTGACCGGGCCGCTGAAGGTGAAAACCGGCGACCGTATCTCCACCATCGCCTGGAACACGCATCGCCATCTGGAGCTTTACTACGCCGTCTCCGGCATTGGCGCGGTGATCCACACCGTCAACCCGCGCCTTGCGCCCGACCAGATCGCCTGGATGCTAGATCACGCCAAGGCAAAGCATGTCTTCTTTGATGTGCAATTCGCCCCGATCGTCGACGCCATCGCGAAAAAGTGCAAAACGGTCAAACGCTTCATCGTGATGACTGATGCCAGTCACGTGCCGGAGATGACCACGAAAGTGGATGTCTACGAGACCCTGCTGACCAATCACCAGCCGAGTTATGACTGGCCGGAGTTCGACGAGAATGCGGCCGCCGGCCTGTGCTACACCTCCGGCACGACGGGTGATCCCAAGGGCGCGCTCTATTCCCACCGCTCCACCGTGCTGCACGCCATGGCCTGCCTCGGTCAGGACGT
>JBJHCI010000452.1:0-1946 GCA_050485925.1 Maricaulaceae bacterium | reverse complement strand
AGGTGTGAGCACGCGCGAAGACCCTTTTGACCGGGGCGGGTTCACCCGCGAGGCACTTCTTGAAGCCATCCGTCTTGGCAAGGGCCGCTTTACCAAGCGTGAACTGGCCCGCGCCCTGTCCCTCAAAGGCGATGCGAAAATCGGCCTGAAGGATGCCCTCAAACTGCTGGAGGACGAGGGCGCGATCATCCGCACCCCGGCCAAGGCCTACGCGATACGCGGCGGCCTGCCGCCCGTCACGGTGGTGGAAGCCTTTGACCGCGATGTGGACGGGGAAATCCTCTGCCGGGCAACGAGCCTTGGCGCGGAGAGCCCCCTCATCCGCCTTGCCCCCGGTGAAGGCAAGGGCCGCCGCGGCGACAGTGCGCTCGGTGTCGGGGACAAGTTTCTTGCCCGATTGGAGCGTGAGAATGGCGAGTACACGGCCCGAATTATCAAGAAACTCGGCCGCTCCGCCCACCGCATATTGTGCGTCTACCGGGAAACCGGCCGCGGCAGCGCGCGCCTCGTGCCGGTGGACCGGCGCACCAAGCACGAGCTGGTTCCGGCCAAGGGCGAAGGACTGGCCGCGAAAGACGGTGATCTCGTCAATGTGCGGCTCGCCTCCGGCAAAGCCTATGGGCTGAAAACCGGCATTGTCGAGGAGGTGCTGGGCAGCGTCGATGATCCGCGCGCGGGCTCCCTCATCGCGCTGGCCGAACATGGCGTGCCGACCGGATTTGGCGAGCCGGAGCTGAAAGAGGTCAAGGCAATCAAGCCCGTGACCGCGAAGGGCCGCGAGGACCTGACCAAAATCCCCCTCATCACCATCGACCCGGTTGACGCCAAGGACCATGACGATGCCGTATGGGCGGCGCCCGACGACGATCCGGCCAACAAGGGCGGCTGGGTGGTGATCGTCGCGATTGCCGATGTCGCCGCCTACGTGACCGGCGGGTCGGCGCTCGACAAGGGCGCGAGGAAGCGGGGCGTCTCGGTCTATCTGCCCGACAGGGTGGAGCCCATGCTGCCCGAGCGCCTGTCCAATGATCTGTGTTCACTCAAAGAGGGCGAGAACCGGCCCTGCCTTGCCGTGCGCATGGTGTTTGACCGCAATGGCAACAAGAGGGCTCACCGCTTCCTGCGCGGCTGGATGCGCTCTGCCGCCGGGCTGTCCTATGAGGACGCGCAGGCCGCGATAGACGGCAAAGGCAAGGGCAAGGCCGAGACGCTGAAGAAAGATGTGCTGGAGCCGCTCTGGGGGGCGTATGCGGCCCTCAAAAAGGCGCGCGAGGTCCGCGAGCCACTGGAAATCGACGCGCCCGAACGCAAGGTGCAGATAGGCCCCGATGGCGCGGTGACCGGCGTTGCTGTGCGCGAGCGCTTCGACGCGCACAAGCTGATCGAAGAAATGATGATCCAGGCCAACGTGGCCGCCGCCGAGGCGCTGGAAAGCGCCAAATCGCCGCTCATCTACCGCGTCCATGACGAGCCGGGCACGGAGAAGGTGGAAGCCCTCTCCGACTTCCTGCCGACCGTGGGCCTGAGCTGGGCGCGCGGCGAGCGGCTGACCACCAAGCGCTTCAATCAGGTGCTGGAGCGCGCCAAGGGCGGGCCGCATTATGAGACGGTCAACGAGGTGGTGCTGCGCACCCAGTCACAGGCAATTTACGACACCCGCAATGTCGGCCATTTCGGGCTCAATCTGGACAAGTACGCCCATTTCACCTCACCCATCCGGCGCTATGCGGACCTGACCGTGCACCGTGCCCTGATCCGCGCCTTCAAGCTGGGTAATGACGGTGCGAGCGATGAGGAGCGCGCCTCGCTGCAGGTGATCGCAGAGGAAACCACCTCCAATGAACGCCGCGCCATGGCCGCCGAGCGCGATGCGACCGACCGCTTCATCGCGGCATTTCTCGCCGATCGCGTCGGCGCGGAGTTCACAGGGCGCATTACGGGCGTTA
>JBJHCI010000451.1:1672-1963 GCA_050485925.1 Maricaulaceae bacterium | reverse complement strand
GCCCAGTTCATCCGCCAGCTCCCGGTTGAAGGCCACCAAGCGGGGCTGGCGGACCCGCTCGGGACTGAAGCTGGCGTAGAAGCGCTCTGGGAGGTGGCAGTAACGCAGGCTGAACTGAGGAAACATTCGATCTCCGACGTGGCTTGACGAGGGCGTGAGGGTTCGACAATGCGGCATCCAGCAAATTCAGCCTCAAGGAAACTGACGTTAAGCGCCTGGAGGCGAGGCGTGCCCGCAAAGCTTAGTCGACAGGCGGAGTGAGGTGGGCGCAATCGTTATGCAGCCCCCTCT
>JBJHCI010000451.1:0-1662 GCA_050485925.1 Maricaulaceae bacterium | reverse complement strand
CCCCCTCTTCGGCGATGATCAGCGGCACGTACATCTCCGCGCTGCTGCTTCCGCCATGGTTGCCGATCGGATAGAAGCGCTTCTCGCCGGCGAGGAAATCGCGGATGACATAGTTTTCGCGCATCTCCAGGACATAGTCGCCGATGCGCCGCTCCAGTTGCGGGTGCACCGGCCCTGGGCCGAACCAGCCCTGCCGCACTACCTCCTCGGCCGGCCACAGATTGCAGGCCTCGGCAAGGTGTTCGCGCACATAGTCAGTAAAGGCCGCGGTGCGTTCCGGGCGCAGGTAACAGTAGGCCAAGCGTGGCTCGCCGCAAAGCGGTAGGGCGAGACACTCAGCCAGACGCGGATGGTCGTGGAGTTCGATCACCTTCTCCGGCGCCGTGTCGATGAAACCGTGATCGGCGGTGATCATCAGCATGGCGTCGGTGCCCGCCAAGGCCTGCAACAGCCGGACGAAGGCCGCGTCGAGCAACGCGAAGTGATCAGCCACCGCAGCGCTGCCGATCCCATGAACATGCGCGAGGCCGTCGAAGTCCGCCCAGTAGGCGTACACGAATCGGCGCGCGTCGGCTGCTCTTTGGCCGCGGATCAGCTGGACGATGCGCTCGACGAACCCGTCGAGGTCGCGGTAGCCATGCCGACGGGCAGAGGCGCTGTGCCGGACGTTGAAGGTGGAATGGACGATGCGCTCCGGCGAGATCACATGGCTTTCCACCGGGAGGGTGCAGAACACCGAAGGTCGATCAAACACCAGGCTGGGATCGATGCCCACCGACACCCCACCGGCGCCGCGCAAGCGAAAGGGCAGGACGGCCGCCACCGCGCCCAGCTCCTGCAGATACATGTGCCACCCGGTCAGGCCATGCTGCGACGGCGGCAGCCCGGTAAGAAAGGTTGTTATGGCACTGGCTGTCGTGGAAGGAACGACCGAGGTCAGTCGACCGCGGCAGGCGGTGTGCAGCGCCGTCCCCGGCTTGCCTTGCAGATACTCCCAGCCGAGGCCGTCGATCACCATGAGGATTACGGTTCGCGCGCTGCCCAGCCTCTCCGGCTCCAGCAGGCTCAGAGGCGGTAGCGATGCCCTTCCCCCCAGCCCCTGCTGCAGGCTTGCCATCAGGTTGGCGATGCTCGCCCCTGAATAGTCAGGCAAGGGCATCGGGCCTCCTCACGTCCGGGAGACGGGTGCAGTCTCGAGCCGGGAGATCAAGGGAGCCCTTAGCCCTCCCGATCGCCTTCGAACGCTTCGCCGGTTTCCTCCATCGTCTCATCTATGCTTTCACCGGCCTCCTCCATCGGCCCCTGCTGCTCGCACCCCAGCAAAAGCAGAGGCAGAGTCAGGGTCAGAACTGCCAACAGCTTGCGCATGTAAACCTCCTTGTAAGTCGACTGCTTGCGTAGATGCCCATCGAACTCCCCACGAGTCGATGTGATTTCACCGCTTTCGTGCTATCTGGGGTTCGGGCGCGGCGGTGCAAATTTGGACACTGGCGAGCCCGGGGCCTTATCGTTCCCACGTGAGATACGTGAGGTGCGTCGAGCCCGGGCTAGGTCCTGCTTCCCGATCAATGCGAAAGCGTGCAAGGCGGCCGCCGTTGGTCTGGACACAGACATGAATCGGCGTGGGCAGCTGCTCCAGTGGGATCGGCGTCTGCGCGAGAT
>JBJHCI010000450.1:0-1967 GCA_050485925.1 Maricaulaceae bacterium | reverse complement strand
AGATAATATAGCCCGCCAGCACTTCCAGCCGGTCTTCCACCTGCGCCAGACGGCGCGTGGCGCGGCGAACCACCACTTCGCGGCGATGGTCGAGCCATATCTGCAAGACCTCTTTCAGGCTCATCACGCGCGGCGCGCCCTTAGGGTCCAGCACGTTGAGGTTCAGGGCAAAGCGCACTTCCAGATCGGTCGCGCGGAACATGGATTCCATCAGCACGGCCGGATCGACCGTGCGCGCGCGCGGTTCCAGCACGAGGCGGACGTCTTCGGCGCTTTCGTCCATCACATCGGCCAGCAGCGGCAGCTTCTTGGCCTCCATCAGGCTCGCAATACGCTCCACCAGACGCGCCTTCTGGACCAGATAGGGAATCTCCGTGACGACGATGCGCCAGGTGCCGCGCCCCTGATCCTCTACCTCCCATTTGGCGCGCAGGCGGAAACCGCCCCGGCCCGTCTCATAGGCTTCAAGAATCGAGGCGGCAGGCTCGACGCAGATGCCCCCGGTGGGAAAGTCCGGGCCTTTGACGAATTTGGCCAGCGCGCGCACGTCTGCATCCGGCCTAGCGATCAGATGGCGCGCCGCATCGCAGATTTCAGCCGCATTGTGGGGCGGGATGCTGGTCGCCATGCCGACGGCAATGCCCGTTGCGCCATTGGCCAGAAGGTTCGGGAAGGCGCCCGGCAGCACGACCGGCTCTTCCTCTGACCCGTCATAGGTCTTGCGGAAATCAACCGTGTCCTCGTCCATGTCGGCCAGCAGCAGGCGGGCCGCTTCGGTCAGGCGCGCTTCGGTATAGCGCATGGCCGCCGCGCTATCGCCGTCCACATTGCCGAAATTGCCCTGCCCCTCGATCAGCGGATAGCGGGCGGCAAAATCCTGCGCCAGACGCACCAGCGCGTCATAGACGGACTGGTCGCCATGCGGGTGATATTTACCGATCACATCGCCAACCACGCGCGCGGACTTCTTGAACGCGGCGTCGGGGTCCAGCTTCAACAGGCGCATGGCGTGCAGAAGCCGCCGGTGAACGGGCTTCAGCCCGTCGCGTGCGTCGGGCAGGGCACGCTGCGTGATGGTAGAGAGCGCATAGGCCAGATAGCGCGAGGACAGCGCATCCTCGAAGCGCTCAGGGAAAATGCGCCCTGCCTCACCAACCGGTTCGTGTCCCATGCCTCGCCTCTGTCACTGATTCTGCTGGGGGCCAGTATAGGGCGTTCAGCCTAAAGTCTGCCCGCCGATTCCAGCCGCTCGATCATGCGCGTGCGCGCTTCGGGCAATACCTTGTCAGTGGGCCACAATACGCGCCGCTCGATGAAGTGGGCGGTCAGTTTCAGACCGGCGGCTATATCGCCCGGCGAGACCTCTCCGGAGCCTGCCATGAAGCCCGGCAGGGCGAGCAGCCGGTCAGCGTATTCGGCCCCTGCCTCTGCGCAGACCGCCCTGCCCGTGCGCGGGCTGACATATCTGAGATCCGTGGTCTGGCCGGTCGCCGCGCACTTCTTCAGATCCATGCCATAGCCCAGATCAGCCAGCAGGCCTGCCTCCCAGCGAATGTAGAGCGCGGGCCAGATATCGATATCGTTCAGGGAGGATACCAGCACCTCGAACGCGCCATGCACTGCCGGATGCGCCTCGCGCTCCGGCAGGGCGAGCACGGCAAGCGCGCAGGCGGCATTAAGGCCCGACAGCGCCAGCGGATCGTCCATCAGCGCGCCCGCATCCAGCGATTCTGCTTCCAGCGCATAATTGCCCAGATGCTCGTCCAGCCTCGCCCGCCAGACCGCCCGCACGGCATTGCCCGGCTGCAGGATTGGCCGCATCGCCTTGGACCTGCCGCCTCGCACCAGACCGGGGTGACGTCCATGCTCCGGGGTGAGCAGCTCCACAATGGCGCTGGTCTCGCCGTAATTGCGCACAGCGATGATGCGGCCTGTGTCAGTCCATTCCATGGGGGCCGTCTTTGACG